>NZ_OMWD01000001.1 GCF_900314695.1 uncultured Methanobrevibacter sp.
ATACCAAAAAAGACTATCCCGACAAAAAAACAATAGCAACCGCTACAAAAAAACACTAAAAACCTACTGGAAATGGATAGACCAAAAAAAGAACAAAATAAATGACTACTATCACAAAATAACCACAAAAATCGTTAAAAAATACGACATAATCATACTCGAAGACCTAAACATAAAAGGAATGTTTCAAAATCCTCACTACAGTCCAAAATTACAAAAAATCGCATGGAAAAAATTTATCGAAATGCTCAAATACAAAGCCGAAATATACGGAAAAACACTAAGACAAATCAGCAGATGGTACCCATCAAGCAAAACATGTGGCAACTGCGGATACTACAACAAAGACCTAAAATATGAAACAGAATGGAAATGCCCACAATGCCAAAAAATACATGACCGAGACATAAACGCAGCTAAAAACATTCGAAAACAAGGATTAAAAGATTTAATCGATGAAACAATGAACCTCTGGAGCAGGGGGGATAGCACGGTAATTCTACTCTCGTGGGAGAGTATCAGCCCGTGAAGTAAGAATCCTCGACTTCTCCAAAGTCGAGGTAGTTCAATCTAAACCATTTTCAGAAACAATAGGTTGGTTGTTAACGAGGTCCCACATGCTCATACCGTCAGATTGTCCTCCTCTGATTATACCGTTGTCATCATACCAAACATTGAACTCTTCATCGTAGTATAAGTTAGGTCCTGGTCCTTCAGAAAGGCTTGAACCAGATGATGAATTGGATGATGTAGTTTTCTCATTATATTTTACAGTACTTGCAGTGGAATTTCCAGATACCTTTTCGGTTTCTGAAGTAGTTCCTTGTTCAATAGTTATGGTTTGGTTTGCTTTGCATCCGTTGTATTTATCGTTACCGCCATAGGTCACGGTAACTTCATGATTACCAGCAGCTTCATTGTTTAATACAAGTCCGCCTTTACCGTTATTGTCGGTTTTAATTGAGAAGTTTTGTTTTTGACCATTATCCTCAAAAGTAATGTTTATTCGTTGATCTGCAATTGCTTTTCCTTGAGAATCTTTAAGTTCAAATTGCACCATTTCTCCGTTTTTTAAGTGTGAGTTACTTAAGAAATTGATTTGTGTATTTTGTTTATTACCATCTGCAGCAGCGGATGTTTGTGCGAATGCAATTCCTCCAGCAACAGCAATGATGATAATAGCTAAAATAGCAATAATTATATTTCTATTCATTTTAATATCACCTATATTTTACATTATTTATATGTGATATATTAAATTTTCTAGGTCATGAACTATTTTGAAGTTTAATGAAATAGAAGTAATATTAATTCTGTTATATAATTGAAACATTTTAAATATTTTCAGTTACATATTTTAAACTAATAGGAGACTAGATTATGAAGGTTTTAGTTGTTGGAACTGGTGCTCGTGAACATGCTATCGCTGATGCCTTAAAGGATGATGTGGAATTATATTGTTACATGAGTAAGATTAACCCTGGTATGTCCAAAATCGCTGAGTTTAAACAAGGTGATGAGGGAGAAGTTGAAAAAGTAGCTGAATATGCAGTTGAAAATGACATTGATATTGCATTTATTGGTCCAGAAGCTCCACTCGGAAAAGGAATCGTTGATGAGCTTCAAAAAAATGGAATCAAATGTGTTGGACCGACACAAAGTGCAGCTAGAATTGAAACTGATAAGTCATTTATGAGAAAACTCTTTGAAGACTATAAAATCGAAGGATCTTTAGTTTACAAAGTATTTGATAATTCTGATGATGTTTCTGCATTTTTAGATGAATTTGACCGTGATGTTGTAGTAAAACCGGTTGGATTAACTGGCGGTAAAGGAGTAAAAATTGTAGGTGACCATCTTAAAGACAATGAAGAAGCAAAGGAATATTCCTGCGAAGTAATTGATAATGTAATGGGTGGATTTGCTCAAGTAATTATTGAAGAAAGATTGATAGGTGAAGAATTCACTATCCAAGCATTTTGTGATGGAGAACACTTGGCCCCAATGCCTGCAGCACAGGACCATCCTCACGCATTCGAAGGAGATGTCGGTGCAATCACCGGAGGAATGGGATCTTATTCTGATGTTGGTGGATTATTGCCATTCTTAAGCCAAGAAAATTATGATGCTGCCGTTGAAATTATGCAAGAAACCTTAAAAGCTATTGCTGAGGAAGCAGAACCATATAAAGGAATCCTATATGGTCAATTCATGTTAACTGCTGATGGGCCAAAACTCATTGAGTACAATGCCAGATTTGGAGATCCTGAAGCAATGAATGTATTGCCTCTTTTAAAAACTCCATTGGTCGATGTTTGTCAGGCTGTTGTCGACGGTACTTTGGATAATGTAGAATTTGAAGACAAGGCTAGCGTGTGCAAATATATTGTGCCAGATGGATATCCTGAAACTCAATATGCTGGAGAACTGATTGAAGTGGATGAGAAAGCTATTGAAGAAATGGGTGCCAAAGTATTCTATGCTGCAGTTTCCCAGGAAGATGATGGAATTCATTTGTCTGGTTCAAGGGCGTTAGGTATTGTAGCTAGTGGCGAATCAATTGAGGAAGCTGAAAAAGTAGCTGAAAAGGCATGTGAGTTTGTTAAAGGTAATGTTTACCACAGAAGAGATGTTGGTACTCAGGATCTTGTCAACAAACGTGTTGAACATATGAAAGAAATTTTAAACTAAATTTCTTTTTACTCTTTTTTTGGATTTGGTGGTATTATCAAAAAGGATGATGAATACGAAGAATTTCATGATTATGAAAGTTTAAGAAATTATTTCAACACTCAACTTTTAGATATAGCTGAAGACTTAGATGAAGAAGATGTCGAAAAAATCAGAAACTTTAGAGCTTATTTTCAAGAAAAATACTTAACTAATCTCGATGTCGAAAAAAAAGTAGACAATATAAAAACCGGCTTTTTTCATAGGGTTAGGCAATCTTTTGAAAGCAACATGGATATTGACCCTGGAAGATTGATTGGTTTGACTGATGGTATTTTTGGAATGGTTATGACTCTTCTGGTCTTTGGTATGGCTTTGCCTCAAGCTCATTTGATAACAGAAGGGCAGTTTATAACTTTTTTAAATTCAATTGCTCATTCTTTTGGGTTGACTATTGTTAGTTTTATTCTAGTCAGTTCTTTTTGGATTTATCATCATGAATTTATAAAAATTAATTCATTAAATATGCCTTTTTTATGGATTAATATATTATTTTTGGCTTGCATTTCATGTATCCCATTTACAACATCTATAATAGGTTCTTATTCAATGTTTTTCATATCTAATGTGCTGTTTGGATTAAATATATTTTTGACAATTCTGTTCTTTTCAATTATGTATATATATGCATATAATATGGGATTTTTAGAGAATAATCCTTCAAAAACTGAAAAGAGATATGTTTTAAAAACATTCCTCATTATTATGGGTCTTACTATTGCTGTAAATCTTCTTGATTTCAATTTTTCAGAGGATTTTATTTATCTGTTCTTGCTGGTTCCAGTAATTTCTACATTGAGGGATATTAATTTTAAAATGAAGTCATAGAAACATTTAATATATATAAATGTAATATATTTAATTTTGTTAAGATTATTCTAAGGGGAATTATTAATGGGTAATTTGATATCAATATGTGATATAAAAGATGATGTTCAAGACATTTTGGATTTGGCTATAAAAATTAAAGCAGGTGAAACGGAGAAAAGTCCTCTTGAAGGTAAAACATTAGCGATGATATTCCAAAAATCATCAACAAGAACTAGAGTTTCTTTTGATGTTGGAATGTATCAGTTAGGCGGAAGAGCAATCTTTTTATCTTCTAATGATTTACAGATGGGAAGAGGAGAACCGATTTATGATACTGCAAAGGTTTTAAGCCGTTTCGTTGATGGAATAATGATTAGAGCTGTTGAACATTGTGATGTAGTTGAATTAGCCCAACATTCTGATGTACCAGTTATTAGTGGATTAACCAATGTGGAACATCCTTGTCAGGCATTGGCTGATGTATTAACAATTAAAGAACATTTTGGAACTTTTGAAAATAAGAAAATATGTTTCGTCGGTGACGGAAATAATGTATGTAATTCCCTTTTATTAATTTCCCCACTTTTAGGAATGGACATGTCTATTGCTTGCCCTAAAGGATATGAACCTAATGAACATGTTTTAAGAATTGCAAATGAGTATGCTAAGGAAATGAATACTAAAATCACTGTTAGTGATGATTTAAATGTTGCTTTAGATAATGTTGATGTTGTCTATACTGATGTTTGGGTTAGTATGGGTGATGAAGCTGAAGAATTACAAAGGAAAGCGGCCTTATCTCCTTATCAAGTTGATTCAGATTTAATGAACTTGGCAAATGATGGTGCTATTTTTATGCATTGTCTACCTGCAGTCAGGGATCAGGAAGTTACAACAGCGGTCATTGATGGTCCAAATTCTGTTGTTTTTGACCAGGCAGAAAACAGACTGCATGCTCAAAAAGCTATTTTATATTACTTTTTAAAAGATGAATAACTGCTGTATATAATTACAGCAATGCAATTATCTTCAAAAGCCATTGAATTACTATTTTTAAAAAAATTATTAATCCTATTCCACCAATCACTCCAGTGATAAATCTCAATGTGTTATTGCTCTGTCTAAAATTCAATAATTGTGTAAATCCGTCGATTGATGTTGGTATCAAAAGTATTATTGAAAAAATTAATAAGTTGAGGCTATAGTCAATATTAAAAAAATAGTCATAAATTAAAAAAATGATTAATCCAGTATAAAAGCCGGTACATCTGGCGCACACTGGAAATTGATGCCCTTTGATAAAAAAGCTCCTTTCAGGTTTTCTGTGGCATATTAAATTTTTATAATTCATTTTAATCCTTTTTTTTAAAATATTTTTTTTCAATTAAGATAATTATATATATTTTTGTATACATAAGTTAGTGTATAATATATAAAAAGGTTATTACGATGAGAGGCGGAGAAGCGATAATTGAATCCCTCAAGAATATGGGGGTAAAAACTATATTTGGTTATCCTGGTGGACAAACAATTCCATTCTATGATATGTTATATGATGCAGATATCGATCATATCTTAGTTAGGCACGAACAAGCGGCAGCTCATGCGGCAGATGGTTATGCAAGAGCTTCCGGAAAAGTTGGTGTGTGTTTGGCTACTTCAGGTCCTGGTGCAACCAATCTTGTAACTGGTATTGGAACTGCTTATATGGATTCTTCTCCTATTGTGGCAATCACTGGTCAAGTTCCTACTCATTTAATTGGTAATGATGCATTTCAAGAAGCAGATATAATTGGGATTACTATGCCTATAGTAAAACATAGTTATCAACCAAAAAACCCTGATTTAATACCTTCAATGATTAAATCTAGTTTTGAAATTGCTTCTAGTGGAAGACCAGGTCCTGTTTTAATAGATGTTCCTAAAGAAGTTCAAGAGGGTGAATTAACAAAATTTGACGACTCTTTAATTGAAACTCCCGGTTATAATCCGACTGTTAAAGGAAATATCAAACAAATCAAAAAAGCTCGTGATTTAATTAAACAGGCTAAAAAGCCAATGATTTTGGCTGGTGCGGGAGTAATCATATCAAATGCATGCTGTGAATTGAAAACGTTAGCTAATACAATCAATGCACCAGTAATGACTTCACTTTTGGGTAAAGGAGCTTTTGATGAAACTGATGATTTGGCATTAGGTATGCTTGGTATGCATGGTAGAAAAGTTTCAAATGATTATATTAATGAATCTGACTTGTTGATAGCTATTGGTGTAAGGTTTTCAGACAGGACCACTGGTAGGCTGGATAGTTTTGTTCCGGATACTAAAGTAATTCATATTGATATTGATCCGGCAGAAATAGGCAAAAATGTGGATGTGGATTTGCCTATTGTAGGTGATGCAAAAAATGTTTTATCTTCATTAAATAAAGTTTTAAAAGATTATAAAGTTCCATCAGAAGTAAATGATTGGACTAATATGATAAAACAAAAAAATAAAGATTTAAAACCTCGTGTTAGTTATGATGATGTGCCATTAAAACCACAAACTGTTATAAAAGAAATTTCAGATGTTTTAACTCCTGAATCAATTTTAACAACTGATGTAGGTCAAAATCAGATGTGGGCAGCACATTTCTTTGACACTCAAAAGCCACGTAAATTCATTTCATCAGGCGGTCTTGGAACTATGGGATTCGGATTCCCAGCAGCGATTGGTGCAAAAGTGGCTTGTCCGGATGATCCTGTTGTATCTATAAACGGTGATGGTGGATTTTTAATGGTTTGTCAGGAGTTAGCTACTGTTCGCGAATATGACATTCCTGTTATTGCAGTTGTTTTGGAAAACAGAACATTGGGAATGGTATATCAATGGCAAAGCTTACTATATAATGAAAGGCACTCTCAAACATTGTTGGGTAATAGCCCTGACTTTGTTAAATTGGCAGAAAGTTTTGGTGTAACTGGAGTAAGGATTACACAACCTGGCGAAACTAAAGAAGCTTTATCAAGTGCAATTAAAGATAATGAACCTATTTTATTAAATGTTGTTATTGACTCCGAAGAGGCACTTCCTATGCTTCCTCCTGGAGCTGGAATTAATGAGATGATTGGTGAATATAAACTTGAAAGGGATGTGATTTAAATGGATACAGAATATCACGTTATTTCCACATTGGTTGAAGATAAACCAGGGGTTTTGCAAAAAGTAGCTGGAATGTTTAATAGAAGGGGATTCAATATTGAAAGTATAACTGTAGGTAAATCAGAAGTAGAAGGACAATCCCGTATGGTAATTACTGTTCATGCAGATGAAAAAGGGCTTGAACAGGTTACAAAACAATTAAATAAATTAATTGATGTTATCAAGATTAAAGATATTACTAAATCTGCTGTTAAAAGGGAATTGTGTCTTGTTAAGGTCGCTGTTCCTAATGCTAAAGCAAGAGCAGAAATAATGCAGTATACAAATATTTTCAGAGCACATATTTTAGATGTTTCGGAACAAACATTGATGGTTGAGCTTACTGGAGATAAGGAAAAGATTAATGCATTCATATCTTTAGTAGAAAATTATGGAATTAAAAGAATAGCCCGTACTGGCCTTACAGCTATGTCAAGGGGAGTATAAAAATGACTATATTAGAAAACGTATTAAAAGACAACAAGGAATTTGTAGAAAACTTTGAAGGCGAAGAAATGTCTCATCATGCAGCTAAGAAATTAGCTATATTAACCTGTATGGACTGCAGACTAATCGACTTTTTTGAACCAGCACTTGGTCTTAAAAGAGGAGATGCAAAAATCGTTAGAAACGCAGGAAACTCCATTGTAGGTGAAGATGCAATCAGATCTATTGGTGCAGCTTTATACAACCTCGGTGCTGAAGAAGTCATGGTTGTAGGTCACACAGAATGTGGTATGGCTGGTGCTGATGCTGAAGCTTTAAAAGAAAAAATGCTCGCTCGCGGTATCAAAGAGGAAGATATTGCTAAATACGATTTGGCTGAATGGATTGGTGGATTTGAATCTGAAGAAGAAAACGTTAAAAATGTTTGTGAAAAAATCAAAAACCACCCATTAATACCTGATGTACCGGTACACGGTCTTATCATCGATATCGTAACGGGTGAGTTAAAAGTTTTAGTAGATGGTTATTAATTCCCATCTATTTTTTTATTTTTATCAAACTTTTTTTAGATATGCTGTAGTTTTTATTTCCGGATGAAATTACAACTTTGTGTTTTCCTGTTTTTAGGTTTTTGGTGTTTATTTTAGCTATTCCTTTTTTATTTGTTTTAACTGTGTATGTTTTGAATTTTTTACCACTAAACACTTTTATTTTAACTTTAACGTTAGAAAGCATTCTTTTTGTTTCTTTATTTTTGATTGTAACTTTGAAATATTTTGATTTTTTGAATTTATTGGTTACTTGTGGAGCTTTAACGATTGTTCTAGCTTTATCAATCTTAATTGATGTTGTTTTCATGATTTCTTTTTCGACAATAACCTGGATTTTATGAACTCCTGCATCAAGTTTTGTAGGAATTTCAAAAATCACATCTCCATCGGAACCTGCTGGTTCACGATATGTTTTGTAGTTTTTACCTGTAAATACTTTAAAAATGACAGTCCTGTCTGATAAATCACCAGTATGGTTACCTACCATTTTTATTTCTAAAAAGCTATTGATTTTTGAATATCTGTTGAATTTAAAGTCTTTAATTAATTTTATATCTGTTATTTTAGGATTTACAGTCAAATTCACTTGTGTGAAGTATCGTTTACTGTTAAAAAGGAATTCATCATCAAAATAGTATACGTTAAGGCTTAATTCTCCAACAGTGTTAAGGGTGTATTTTGCGTTCCCATTTTTATCTGTAAAGACAAAACTTGTATATGGTTCATTTGGATTTTCGATAAATAATTTAACATCTTTTACTGGATTTCCAAAACAATCTTTAACGTTGAAAGTAATGCTGTCATTTATGTAATAGGTAATATTTTTATTAAATGATACTCTGTAGAGTGTATCAAAATTAATGTCCTTGTTGTTGATTTCGTATTTTCCGGTATTGTTTATCAGATATGAGTTTTCGATGATGTTGCTTGTATTCGCTATAGAATTCATGTATATTATAATTGTATTGGATAGATTTCCGTCGTTGTAAAAGTTGGAATTGTTTATATTTAAATTTGAGATATGGGATTCAATTGTTGTTTTATAGAAATTTGAGTTATTTGATTTGATATTGGTTTCTGTTGCTTTTATCTTGGAGTTTTCAGCAGTTGAATTTTCAATTATAAAGATAGATTCATCAGAATAAATGTTCGGTGTAAATTCAAAAGTGGAGTTATTGATTAGGGTATTTTTTAAAATCACTTCACTTCCTTTGTTGTAATATCCTCCTTGAAACATAAGTTCGGAGTTATTTAATATTGCCTGTTCAAAGTTAATATAGCTATATTCAAGGTCAATTACAGGTCTATCAAATGAGGTGTTGCTAACGTTGATTCTGTTTGACCATCCTTTTAAATTTGAATTGCGGAATTTTAAGTTATCTATGTTAATGTTATAATGGGATAGTGAAATTTCTGAATTGTTTAGACTGGAATTTATCAAATCTATGTTATTTTGCATGAATATTATTGAGCTTCCACAGATAAAAATGAAGTAATTGTTTTTTGAAGTAATTGTAGAGTTATAAAAAGTACAATCGATTATTTTTGAATAGTACTTGTATCCCTGATATAAGTTCAATTCAATTTTTGATTCATTGAACACGCAGTTATCAAAGGTATTATTCAATTCCTTGCTGGTAAAATTTGCATTGATAAATTTACAATCTAGAAAGTCCATTTTATGGCGACTTATCAAATTTAAATCTTTAAAGGTAATATTTTTAAAAATAATGTGGGTCCCGGTATTTCTGATGTCGTAGAGATCCTTTGCAATAATGACTGTTCCATTGTAGTCCGGTTCCGGTTCTTTTTCAGTATCTAAAAATAAAGTGGAATTTTTACCATCAATGATTGTCTTTTCTTTGATTCCTTCAATGGAAATGGATTTGTTTAGATATAAGTGTGTTTCCTTTTCAGGATTTAGTTCATATGTTTTTTCATCAAGTTTTATGCTTCCTTGATCTTCACATTCATCTATTAAATTTTCAATATCTCCAGTATCGGTATTATTTTCAGATGCGGATACGATTCCGATGCCTAAAAATAAAATTAATGAAAATAACAATATTGAATATAATTTTCTAATAATATCACCTAAATAACTGTATACTATATGTTACAGTTAATAGTATTTAAAATTATATTTTAGGTTACTTTTATAAATATAAAAAATCATATTTATTATTTGATATTTATTTGATATCTTAACTTTTATCAAATTATTTAGCGAGATGATTTAAATGAAAATGTACTACGATGCAGATGTAAATACAGATGCTTTAGAAGGTAAAACCATTGCAGTAATTGGTTATGGTTCCCAAGGTAGAGCACAATCTAGAAACATGGCTGACAGTGGAGCTAATGTTATTGTTGGTGTAAGAGAAAATGGTAGTTCTTGGAACTTAGTCAAAGAAGATGGCATGACTGTAAAAACCATTGAAGATGCAGCTAAAGAAGCTGATATCATTCACATTTTACTTCCTGATGAAATCCAAGAAAAAGTATACAATGAACAAATTGCACCATATGTTGAATCTGGCAACACCATTTCATTCTCTCACGGTTACAACATCCACTTTGGTTTAATCAAACCTGATGAAGATGTAAATATTGTAATGTTTGCACCTAAAGGACCTGGATCCATGGTAAGAAGAACTTACGAAGAAGGATTCGGTATTCCTGGTTTAGTAGCAGTTCAACAAGACGCTACTGGTGATGCTTTACAACTTGCATTGGGCATGGCAAAAGCTTGTGGATTAACCAAAGCAGGTGTTTTAGAAACTACTTTCCAAGAAGAAACAGAAACAGACTTGTTCGGTGAGCAAACAGTTTTATGTGGTGGTATTACTGAATTAATCAATGCAGGATTCACTACTTTAGTTGAAGCTGGTTACCAACCTGAAATCGCTTACTTTGAAACCTGTCACGAAGTAAAACTCATCGTTGACTTAATCTATGAAAAAGGTTTTGCTGGAATGTGGCACGATGTAAGTAACACTGCTGAATATGGTGGATTAACCAGGGGTAATAGAATTATTACTCAAGAAGCAAAAGACGGTATGAAAGCTGTTTTAAAAGAAATCCAAGATGGAACCTTCAAAAAACAATGGGCTGAAGAAAACGCTACTGACGGCGCTAACTTAAAAGAAATGAGAGCTGCTGAAGGTCAAAAAGATATTGAAATTGTTGGTGAAAGATTAAGGAAAGCTTGTGGATTACAAAAAGACGATTAAGTCTTTTTAATCCTTTTACTATTTTTTTTATATAATATTTTTTTTTAATGTGTGGTAATCATGGCATTTATTGGTATGGACCATGGAACTACTGGAATCTCTTTTTGCATAATGTCTGATGACGGAGATATTATCGATATTTTTAAAATTGGAAGGGAAGAAAGTAAAAAAGGTTTAGTTTCCGCTAGCGAGGAACTGACAAAACGTATTGATTTAAATTCTGTGAAGTTAATGGCCATTACTTATGCAATGGGTGATGGCATAAATAAAATTTTACCTACTGAAAATGTCAAGGACAGAGGAATTTTATCCATTAACGGTGCAGGCAAGGTAACTGGTGGTGGAACATCAGTATTTTCAGAGTTGCAGGAATTAAATATTCCTTCCGTAATGATTCCGGGTCTTCACAAGGATTCCACTTCTCTGGATAGATTGTTCAGAGCCGCTTATTCACACCAGGCAAGTCCGGAAAAGGTAAGCATTTCATATAATGCAATTAAGGAAACTGGCTGGGGCAACTTCATTGTTGCAGATATCTCTTCAAACAGTGTGGATATTCTAATTGAGGATGGAAAAATTAAAGGAGCCATCGATGCATGCCTGGGTGCTATGGGTATTGTGCATGGACCTATTGATTTGGAAATGATTAGGGATATTGATGAGAACAATGCATCTGCAAACGATTGTTTTTCTCATGCTGGAGCAATTAAAATTGCAGGAATCGATGGTAAAGTTGCCAATATGAAGGACCAACTTTTGGAAAACTATAAAAATGGCGATGAAGATGCTAAATTGGCAATTGATACATTAATCATGACTGTAGCTATGGAAATTGCCGGTTTGGATATTGCTTGCAATAATGATATTGAAGGTATTGTTTTAACAGGATCTGTTGGAAGTGCAACCGAACCCTTTAACTTTGAAGATGAAATTAACAAATATTTCAAAAATAAGTATCAATTAAAAGTTATTTCAAAAGAATCGGGTGCAATTGGTGCTGCACAAATAGCAATGGATGTTTTTAATGGTGAAAAAGAGATTTTAGGAATAGAAGTAGATTTCTAAAATTTCCTAATCTTCTTTTAAACTAATAAATATGATATTTCCGCCTTTAATGGTTTCGAGGCCATTTTCATTTTCAAGGACGAGATTTAAATAATTATC
Organism: uncultured Methanobrevibacter sp.; assembly: GCF_900314695.1. NCBI lineage: Archaea > Methanobacteriati > Methanobacteriota > Methanobacteria > Methanobacteriales > Methanobacteriaceae > Methanobrevibacter > uncultured Methanobrevibacter sp. The sequence goes on from NZ_OMWD01000001.1 coordinate 12,119, forward strand.
TATAGCAATTACTTTTCCTTCACTTTGATAGTCGCCTCTTAAATCTACAGTTACATATTTATTTTTAAATTGAGTAAAAAGTTTATTTACATTATCTTTATCGTGACTCATTTTTTCAAATCCTTGGTTATAATTCTATTTTTATTTTGAAGTTTCAACTTTAAATACTTTAATGTTGATAATATATATTATGGCAATTAATCAATTAGAAGAAAATTTAGAAGCAATTACAAGAACAATTGAACAGTTAAAAAGAGATGGTTGTAGCGATGAAAAGATTTTAAATGAACTTCGTGAAGAAAGAGATAAAATACTTAAAGATTTAAATTTATAAGTATTTTATTTTAACATTTCTTTTAATAAACTCATATCACTTGTTAAATCTATTTTTAAGGGAGTTATTGTAGTTTTATGCTCCTTACGTAATTCATATCCATCACTGCCGGGTTCATCAAAATCGTATGGCTCTCCACCAATCCAGTAGTATGGTTTTCCACGGGGATCCAGACGTTCATGAATGATGGGTGTATACATTCTTTTTCCTAATGTAGCTACTTCAAACTCCTCATTAATCGGATTTTCAGGAATATTCACGTTTAACAAATCAATTCCTTCCGGCAAACCTTTTTTTAAAACAATTTTGGCTATTTTATTTAGCATTTTTGTAGCGAAATCGAAGTCTATTTCGACTTCACCGTTTTCAAATTTAATATCGTCCCTGACTACTTCCTGTGAAATTGCTATTGTTGGAATTCCAAAACTTGCCGCTTCAATAGCAGCTCCTAAAGTTCCGGAGGTTGTCAATTCTGCTTTTCCTAAATTATAGCCTGTGTTTATTCCAGAAATCATGATATCGGGATGTTTGGATAATATTTCAAATAATCCGATAGTTACTGCATCGGTAGGGGTTCCGCTTACACCATATCCCAAACTTCCGTCTTTTAATGTATATTCATTTACTCTTAATGGCTCATAAAGTGTTAATGCATGTCCAATACCGCTTTGTTGTGTTTCAGGTGCCACTACATATGTATCGCATAATTCATCTACTGCTTTTTTTGCAGCAAGGATTCCTGAAGCGGTTATTCCATCATCATTACTTATTAATGCTTTCATATATTTATTAAGGTATAACCTTGTTAAAATATTTTTAGATTTCTAGCAAATTATGATAAACTTTAATAACAATTTAATGTATAAAATATATTAGTAATTTTTTTTTAAAAACACATGCGGGTGGAAATTTGGAAAAACCACAACTTATTAATTTCATAGCTAAGGTAATGGAGGACTCTGGTTTCAAGGTTTATAAGAATTTTAAAACCTCTCAGAAAGTCATAGATATATATGCCATATTGCCAACAACACTTGGGGATTTTGGTGTTGTTGTAGCATGTAAAAACTATGATAAAGACTTTGAAATTGGGGTGGATGTTTTAAAAGAGATGGAAGAAGTTGGAGAAAGTTTAAAGGCATCCAAGGTCACAATTGTTTCTTCTTCTTATTTTTCAAGTCAGGCAACCAATTATGCACTTCGTAAAAACATTAAATTGGTAGATCGGGATAATTTGCTGGAACTTGCTAAAAAATACCAAGATAGAACTTCTCAAACTACTTTGGATAACACTTCCTATGATGGCGGAGCAGCAGCTTATATTGATGAGGAATATCCTGAATATAGTTATGATGCTTCAGATATGGAATATCTGATGCAGAGACGTGAACAAAATCCTGTTGTTTATAAAAATACTCTTTATAGGCAAGATGATGGAGGAGTTCACCATGGTGGATTTTCTTCTCTATTGAATAGGGGGGCTCACGCTCCGAGGGATAGTAGTTTTGGTTATACTACCTTATATAACTATAATCAAAGAAGCCTTCAGAATTCACGGTTCTTCCAATTAATTCAAAATCCAATTATAATGATTATTGTTGTTGTAGTTGTTGCTTATCTTCTTTCATTTATCTGCGGAAGGCTGTTAAGACTTGATGCTGGTATCACCGGATTAATCGAAATGCTTGCCGCATTGATTTTATCTTATGGTTTATCATTATATGCTGAAAGAAATGGTGATTTCATTGTAAGAGGAACATTCATATTCTTTATTTCATTAGTAATATTAATTATATTAATTTTTATTTAATTTAATATAATTAAAATTCATTATTATTAAAATCAAACCTAAAAGATATAAAAACCAAATCATTATGTCTGTTGGTCCGGTTTCTATCCAAATTAATGTGTGTGTTAATATTATGGAGTAAATCCCTACTCCTATTCCTTCTTTTATTTTATGTACTAACTGTAAAAATGTTCCCATAAATAACATTTGAATTGTAAGTCCGATTAATCCGAAATCAAGATATACAGGACCAAACAATGTGGATGTTAAGCATACGTCATAATGAAGTACATATTGGCCGATAAATGTTCTTGGACTTCCTGATGAAAAAATCATGCTTAATATATGTCCGTGTGTGCTTCCGCCTAAAGGTATTATTTTTTCAAATACTTCTAAAGTGAATGCAGCTCTGTAAAAAACAAGTTCTAATGGGTTTAAAGTCCAATGCTGGTTTGCAATTGATTGTGATGCAATGTATCCGACTGCTAACATTCCAACGACAATTATGGCTATAAAGATTATGCCTAATTTTCTTGATATTTTTTTAAGATAATAAAGGGTAATAAAAGAGCTTCCTAAAATTCCAAGAACTGAAGTTCTATATCCATTTAAACCGAAAATCAATGCTCCGAGAATTACCAGTAGCAGATATTTCTTACTGTAATACTTTGCAAGCAGGATATTTATCATTATTAAAAATAGTGGATAGGCTACTCTCCAGATATTGGTTGTGGCATTTGATTTCAATACGCTATTGAATAGGGGAATTCCTCCAAGCAATACCATGTTGAGGGTTTGCAGAATCAATGCGATTATGACAAGTGCCAGTATGAGTTTTTCAGATAGAAAATCCAGACTTTTAGTTTTTTCTACATTAATTTTGTATTTGATACATACTGCACCGACTGCAAAAATGATACATGCAAATATAACGGTCAATATTACTTCTGGTTTCAATGGATCTTCAAATCTGTAATTGAATGAGCCTATATATCCCATTGCTAAAAATACTAGTATTGCAACTACAACTAACAATGGTTGGAAAAGGTCAATTTTTTCAAATTTCATTTTCTATCCTCCAAGCTCTTTTGCAGATATGGCCAGATTTCCTCCAAAATCAGGCATTGCAGCTACATGGGTGTGAACATAACTTGCAAGAGTATTTCTCTCAATAAATCCATCTTGGTTATTGTATGATCCTTTTCCTCTCAATATATTGAATGCCAGCTTGTGCTGAATGTTACTTGAATCAACCAATACTTTGGAGTAATGGAATTCGTGACCGTGGAATTTTTCTCCTTTTTTGGATATGATATTGTCTTCGGTAACTTCGGCAATTGTATACTTTAGCGCTTGCACCCTGTCTGTTAAAATTGCTTTGTAAGGATATACATTAACAACTTTATCTTCATGGATGGAATTCATAAGATACATTAAACCACCACATTCAGCAAAGATAGGCCTATCTTCCAAGTGGAAAGTATTAATTTCTTGAAGCATTTTTTCATTTGCGCTAAGTTCCTTGGAAAAGAGTTCAGGATATCCTCCACCGATATACAATCCATCTACATCAGGCAATCCTTCATCGTTTAAAGGTGAGAAATATTCAATTTTAGCATTATTTGCCTCTAAAGATTCTATATTTTCCTTATAATAAAAATTAAATACTTCATCGTATGCAACTCCAATTTTAACCTTTTGTTTGTTCAATTTATTCCAAATCGGAACAATATCTGATGTAATTTTTGGAGCTTCGCCAGCAATTTCCACCAGTCTGTCTAAATCAATTGAATTTTTTATTACTTCAGACCAGATATCAATATATTTAAGTGAATTCTCTTTTTCACGAGCAGGAACAAGACCTAAATGTCTTTCTTCTATTGATATTGCATCATCACGTACAATACCGCCAATTACCTCGGTTTTAGTAATCTCTTCAATTGACCTTTTTGTTTTTTCGTAGTGAGCCTTATTTTTAACTTTATTCAAAATAACTCCGGCAATATTTATTTCGGGATCAAGAGCCTTAAAGCCCAAAACCAAAGCCGCCGCACTTTTAACCAAACTTCTGGAGTTTATGATTAAAATCACCGGTGCCTTTAAGGATTTGGCTATTGAAGCTGTACTTCCTATGTCATTGACAGAATCAATTCCTTCATAAAGGCCACGAACGCCTTCAATCACGGCTATATCTTTTCCCACCATAGCCTTTAGATAGGAATCCCTTACTTGGCCGGATTCCATAAAAAACGAATCCAGGTTTCTGGATACATTTTCGGTAGCTAATGTATGGTAGGATGGATCGATATAATCTGGCCCAACTTTAAAAGGTTGGACATTGTATTTTTCGCTTAAAGCCTTCATTATTCCGGTAGATATTGTTGTTTTTCCAACTGCACTACCTGTCCCTGCTAAAATAATTCTCATAATTAGTAATTTGCATCTTTATTATATAACAATTTTTTGTATAAATCATTTTATATAATATTAAAAATAAAATTTAAACTATAATATATGGTGATTAAATGAGAATTTTACTAATCCATTCTGATTATTTAAATTATACTGTAAAGAATAAAACACCTGTTGCTGAAGAAATTGAGGATGCTAAAATGCAAGGAGCATTCGACGATTCTTTAGTGGTATTTACAAGTGTTGAAAAAGAAGATGAAGATAATCCAGAAGGTATTGTTAAAAATTTAGTCAGTGAAGTTATAAAAACCAATGAACAAGTTAAAGCTGAAAATATTGTATTATATCCATATGCTCACTTATCTTCTTCATTAGGTTCTCCAAAAGTTGCTATTAAAATTTTAAAAGATACTGAGGAAGCTTTGCTTGCTGAAAATTTAAATGTTAAAAGAGTACCTTTCGGATGGTATAAGGCATTTGAGATTTCCTGTAAAGGTCACCCATTAAGCGAACTTTCAAGAACTATTACTGCAGACACTGAAGAAGAAAAAGTTGAAAGAAAACCATCTAAATGGCAAATCCTTGAAGGGGACAAAATAACTCAAATTGATGACTTTAAATTTGAAAACAGAGCTTTCAAACAACTTGTTGATTATGAACTTGGTCAGGGAGCATCTGATGAAGGCGAACCACCTCATGTCAAATTAATGAGAGAAAAAGAAATCTGTGATTATGAACCTGCTTCTGATGTTGGAAACCTCAGATGGTATCCAAAAGGAAAATTAATCAGAGATTTGCTTGCCGATTATGTTTATGACTTAACTGTCGACCGTGGAGCAATGCCGGTTGAAACTCCAATCTTCTATGATTTGGACAATCAAGCAATTTATGAACATGCTTACAAATTTGGTGAAAGACAATACAGAACCGACACCAAAAAGAATTTAATGCTTAGGTTTGCAGCTTGTTTCGGTGCATTCAGATTAATGTCCGATTCATATTTGACATGGAAAAATTTCCCTGCCAAAATTTTTGAATTGACCAGATACAGTTTCCGTTTTGAGAAAAAAGGAGAAGTTGTTGGTCTTAAAAGATTAAGGGCATTTACCATGCCTGATTGCCACTCATTCTGTTGTGATGTACATTCATCTTTAGAAGAATTCTCTCAACAAACTGACATGTGTATGCAGACTGGTAAAGACTTGAATTTAGATTTTGAAGTAATTTTCAGAGCAACTCAAGACTTCTTTGAAGAAAATGAAGAATGGATGTATGAAATTGCTCGCAAGTTCAACAAACCAATTCTTTTAGAAATCTTGCCTGAAAGACATCATTACTGGATATGTAAAATAGATTTGGCAAATATTGACGCTTTAGGTCGTCCTATTGAAAACCCAACTGTTCAAATCGATGTTGAAAGTGGTAAAAGATTTGACATCACCTACTTGGGAGAAGATGGCGAACAGCACAATCCTACAATCTTGCACACTTCACCAACTGGAAGTATTGAAAGGGTTTTATGTGCAATGCTTGAAAAAACTGCAATTGAAATCAATGAAAGATCTCCAATGTTGCCAACATGGTTAAGTCCAATTCAAGCAAGAATCTTAACTGTTGGAGAAAGTCATAAAGAATTTGCAGAAGAACTTTATTCTAAAATCAATGCTTCCAACATCCGTGTGGATATTGATGATAGGGATGAGAGTATTGGTAAAAAAATCAGAAATGCATCTAAAGAATGGATTCCGTACATTTTTGTTGTCGGTGACAAGGAAATGGAATCCGGCAAGTTCCAAGTAACTGTTCGTGAAACTGGTGAGAAAGTAGAAATGACAGTTGATGACTTGATTAGTGAAATTAATGAAAAATGTGAAGGAAAACCTTTCAGAAAATTGCCTTTGCCTAAGGATATTTCAAGAAGGATTAACTTCCAATAATTATATTTACAAATAAAAACATATTATAAAATGTTATTATATGACGGAGGAAATTTAATGGACCCAATGTACAGAATAGGAGAAGCTCTTATTGGAGATGGCCCTGAATTAGCTCACGTTGATTTATTAATCGGTGATAAATTCGGCCCTGTTGGTCAAGCTTTTGCTAATGGATTATCCAATTTATCTGTTGGACACACTCCTTTAACAAGTGTAATCAGACCAAACTTAATGACTAAACCAGCTACTTTAATTATTCCTAAAGTAACTGTTGGTGATTTAGAAGATGCTAGTAAAATTTTTGGACCTGCACAAACTGCTGTTGCAAGAGCAGTAGCTGATGCAGTTGAAGATGGATACATTCCAAAAGATATAGTGGAAGACATTGTAATTAATGTAAGCGTATTTATTGATCCTTCTGCAAAAGATTTCAGAAAAATATATCAATACAATTACGGAGCGACCAAATTAGCTATCAGAAGAGCAATGGAAAATTACCCATCCATCGACAAAGTACTTGCAGAAAAAGATCGTGGAACTCACCCAATTATGGGATTCAAAGTCAAAAAACTTTGGTCACCACCATACTTACAAGTTGCACTTGACCTTGATAATGAAGCAGCTATGGAAAGAATCATTAGCGATTTACCTGATAATGATAGAATCTTACTCGAAGCAGGTACTCCACTTGTTAAAAAATTCGGTGTAGGAATCATCGGCAAAATCAGATCTTTACGTCCGGATGCATTCATTATTGCTGATTTAAAAACTTTAGATGTTGGTCGTGTAGAAGTTAAAATGGCAGCAGATGAAACCGCTGATGCAGTAGCTATTTCCGGTCTCGGTACTGTTGAATCTATTGCTAAAGCTATTCATGAAACTCAAAAACAAGGTATCTATTCAATTCTTGATATGATGAATGTAGCTGAATTTGAGAAAAAATTAGCCAAACTTCCTGAAGACTTAAAACCAGATATCGTTTTATTACACAGAAATGTTGATATGGAAACCTACAGAGCAGAACATGGTGAAGACACCAGTGACATGACTGAATGGGGTAATATTAAAGATATCAAAGCAGCTCTTGGTCCTAAAGGCTTAATTGCTGTTGCTGGAGGAATCAAACCTAATAATGTAGAAGAAGCTATCAATAAAGGTGCAAACATCATTATTGCTGGTAGATACATTATCGGTTCTAGAGATGTTAGAAGAGCAGCTCAAGATTTCTTAGAACATTTCGACCCAGATCCAGACAACATGAGACTTGCTATGGATGAAGACGAAAATATTGAAGTGAAAGACGACTAGTAAATTAGATTAATTTCTAATTTATTTTCTATTTTTTTTTAAAAGGAGTTTTTATTATGGGATTTTGTAATTCATGCGGTAGACCAATAGTCAGAGAAGATTACGGAACTAACAAGGATGGCAGTCCTAATGATGAATTTTGCATAGATTGTTATCAAAATGGAGAGTATACAGAACCAGATATAACTCTTGATGAAATGATTGTTAGAAAAACAAAAGAAATGATGGAAAAAAATCCTAGATTGCCAGAAACACAAGCGACTGGTATAACTGCTTTTTTTATTCCTGGATTGAAAAGATGGAATCCTGAGTTTCAGGATGATTATAAAACCCTTTAATTTCCACTATTTAAAATAAATTCTTTAACCTTGTTAGCGATGTATTCATCGTGGCTTCTAGTGGATTTAATATTATATATTTCTTCCTGTAAATCGTTAAATTTGTCAACTAAATCATTATATTCTAGACGTAATGAATCATAATCTTTTTCTAAATCTTCATTAAGTTCATAAATTTCAGCATAACTGGTTTTTGTACTGAGATTTTCATGTTTTAGCTGATCATATTTGGAAGTGATTTGATCGTAACTGCTTTTGATGCTTTCATGTTCTTCTCTTAAGTTGGAACATTTTGTTTTCAAGTTTTTATTTTCTTCCTTAATGCTTGAATATTTGGTTTTGAGATTTTCATTTTCGGTTTTCATATTGACGAATTTAGTTTTTAAATTTTCGTTTTCTATGATTAATTTTGAATGTTTGTCTCTGATTGTTTCATTTTCTTTTTTCAAGCTGTCAATATTATTTCTATTTAAGGTATTGTATTGGTCTTCAATTTCATTAATAACTTCATTTTTTGCAGCGATTTCAGCTTTGAGTTCTTCGATTTCTTTTTCGTATTCTAAAGTAGATGGATTAATGTTATTTTCAAGTTGATTTCTCAATTCTTTCACTTCCTGCACATGCAAATAATTAGCTATTTTTAAAGACTCACTTTCTTCCTCTCTACTTTTAAATGTTTCAATTTCACTTTGTGGTATAATAAGTACTTCTTCTTGGTTATTGTATATGTCTTCATTTTTTGGAACGGTGATTTGAATTTGTTCTGTAGTATATTTCTTCCTTTCACCATTTTTTAGAGTTCTATGATACTCTCTTGAATATTTTTTTACAATACCTTTTCCAACTTTCATACTATACCCTTACACTATTATGTAGTATATATTGTGTTTGAAAGTATAAATATTTTTATTAAAATGTTGTTTTATGCTGTTTTATCTTTTTTTGAAAGGTAATACTTTTTTCTATTATTTGTGAAATAAGTAATACTTTAAATATATTTATTAATATTAAAAGTAATAATTGATATTAAGTTTATATTAACTGTAGGTAGTATTATGTTTTTAAAAAATAAAAAATATTTTTGTGTATTAATTTTATTAATAACGATTTTTATCATCCCTTATTCATTTGCATTGGATAATTCCACTTCAGATGATGTATATCTTTCAGATAATGATAATACTGTATTAAATGATAATGCTGTTGAAGAATCAGTCAACCATGATAATTTGGGAAGTGCTGATTCATCAAAATCTCAAAATATTACTTTATTTATTGTAAGTGATAATCCTGGAACTAACATTTTGGATAAGGCTAGTGATGAATTGAGCAGTTCCCAAAATCTTAGTAATATCAATTTGGTTATTCGTAGTGGTGAACAGATAAAGGAAATGAATGATGTTGAATTGGTAAACTTGCTTTCTTCCTGTGATGGATTTGTTGGTGAATGGATAAGCAGTGATGTAGATTCAGTTTTAACAAATGTCTTGGGAAAATACCCCAATTTGTCAAACAAGGAATTGTTTCTCATATTGGAACCACCTTCAGGTAAATTAAATTCAGGCTCCAGTTCAATAGGATTAATCAGAAACAATACAATAAATTATCAAAAGATTTTCACAACTTTTTCAGACCAGGAACTGATTTCATATTTTGAAAATACAAAAAGAGGCAAGTACTATGTTGATGTTTACAATTACATCGACAAGAGTGCCACCAAGTTTAACCCGCTATTCAATCAGATGGTTCTTTATAAAAATATAAATGATAAAGAAAATCTTAAAAATCAGATATTGTATGCATTAAACTATTTGGGCACTGCTTTTGAAGTCAGGGCTCCAACATTTACTGGAGTAAAACAGTATGGAATCTATAGGGACAGATGGTACTCCCTTGATGAATATATTGCAACATTCTTCAATCCTGATGCTTCCAGAACCATTGGTATATTAGAAAGTACAATGTATATTGAATCCCAGCAATTGCATCCGTGCTATGGCATTATTGAGTCATTAGAATCAAGAGGATATAACGTAATCCCTATCTTTGCTGCAGGGGGATCTGCTGAACAATTGAAAGTGATGATTGAATCTTGGACCAGCGCAAAAACTGACTATTCAGGATTTTTGAAAAATTCATCCAATTATGACATTTATGTTGATGCTATAGTTTCAATGGTTGCTTATGGTGTCGGGGGTCAAAACTTCTCCAACGCCACAAACTTTTTTGAAGAAGTGGGAGTGCCTGTATTTAGAGCCGTCCACTCTGATTATGTTTCCAATGAAATGTGGGAATTAGGGTCTACAGGCCTTACAACAGAAAAAAGTGATAAATGGTGGCACATTACCATTGCTGAAACTCAGGGAATCATTGATGCGACATTTGTCGGGGGTCAATCAAAATATATTTCTAATAGAACAGGAGCACAAATCACTACCTACCTCCCTTATGATAGAAATATTGAGTTATTGGCTGACAGAATTGATTCATGGGTTGATTTAAAATACACTTCCAATATTGATAAGTTAATTTCAATAATTTATTATAATTATCCTCCTGGAAAGCAAAATATAGGTTCAAGTTACTTGGATACCATAACCAGTATCTATAACATGTTAATAACTTTAAAAAATGCAGGTTATGATGTTGGTGAATTACCTGCCAATGTTACTGAACTTGAGAATTTAATGCTTAAATGTGGTATTAATGTAGCTACTTGGGCACCGGGAGAACTTGAAAAATTAGCAAACCAGTCTGGTGTTACATTATTGTCTGTTAAAGAGTATACAAAATGGTTCAATTCATTGGATGAAATTGTTAAAATACAAGTTACAGAAGGACCTGTTGCATACATTGGTGAGCTTTCAAGGCGTGCAGTTGAGCTAAACTATACAAAAACAATTGGAGATACAATTGATGATTGGTATAATCAGGTTGTTGCTCTGCTTCCAGAAGAAAATGCCGTAAAATCCAAAAGTGTTTTAAGCAATATAGTATCCAGCTTAAAAAATTATACCAAAACTCAGGATGTAAAATATTATAATCTATTCTTAAAGTACTTTGAAGAGTTTAAAAAGTTAAATATTTCAGGTTTAAACGGTTGGGGAGATGCACCTGGTAATGTAATGGTTGTCAATAGAAATGGAATTGACTATTTTGTAATACCTGGTTTAACCTATGGAAATGTATTTATTGCCCCTGAACCTCAAAGAGGATGGGAATCTGACATTGAAAACTTGTATCACTGTACTGCTGTAGCTCCAACCCACCAGTATTTGGCAGCTTATTACTATATGCAGACCAGATACCATAACGCAATGATTTTCGTTGGAAGACACGCTACACATGAATGGTTGCCTGGAAAAGAAATTCTGCTTTCAGCTACAGATTACGGATCAGTTGTAGTTGGTGATGTGCCACAATTATACTTCTATATTGCTGATGGTTTGGCTGAAGCTATTCAGGCAAAAAGAAGAGGTTTTGCAGTTATCATTTCTCATTTAACCTCTCCAATGTCATATACTCATTTATATGGAAACTTGACTGCTGCGGCTAATTTGGCTAAAGAATATGCTGATAATCCAAATACCAAAACTGCCGATAAATTGCGTGATTTGATTATAAAAAATGATTACTGCACTAATTTGGGTCTTACAAAAGAAGAGGTAAAAACTATTTCTAATGCTTTGCTTGTCGATAAGGTAAATATGTTTTTAGTGGAAATGCAGTCTACATTGTATCCATTGGGACTTCATGCTTTGGGTCAATCCTGGAGTGAACAGGACTTGGCAAGTACAGTTTCCGCAATGTTGTCTTATGATTATGTTCTTGACAACAATCATGGCGTTTTAAATTTATTCACTGAACTTTCAAACTACTACTATTCAAAAGGATATAATCAGCTATCTGCATCTGAAAGAGAATTTATTCTAAACAAATCCTATGATATTGTAAAAGCATTGATTTATTGGGATGTTGATACTGTCAATAATATTTTAATAAGTCAAAATCAAAAATTCAACAATCCTACATTTTTAGCCTGTCTTGAATTGGCTAAAAAATATATTGACCTTATTAATTTCAGTGTTTCAAATGAATTGAATGCAATGCTTGATGGATTAAATGGCAGATATGTTCCAGTTGGTGAAGGTGGGGAACTTGTAATAAAGCCTGCAATTCTTCCGACAGGTAAAAACATGTTCCAAGACCAATCATCTGAACTTCCAACAATGGATGCTTGGGATTATGCAAAAAATCTTGCTTTATTAACACTTGCTGATTTAAATGACACTACTGAAAAGATTATCATGGGTATCTGGTGTGTAGAAACTGCAAGAGATGATGGTGCATTGGTTTCTGTTGTTCTTTACCTATTGGGTATGAAGCCTGTCTGGACAGATTCTTCAAGTGCAGGTTATGACGATGAAGGTAATCCGACAGGTAAAAAAGTGAATGCAATGCCTGAAGTAATCAAACTGGATGACTTGACACGCCCTGACGGTTGGGCTAAAAAAAGAATAGATGTAACTGTAATCACAAGCGGTTTATTCAGAGATTTATACTCCTCACAATCAATATTAATGGATAATGCATATCGTGTTGCACTTGCAAGATCATACTTGACAATAACAAAGGATGCTACTTTAATGAATTCCGCACATGGTAAACAATTGCGTGAAGCTCTTGAAGGTGTAATGCAAAGTATTAACTATTATGGAATTTATAACGAGCCGTTAAATTCAAATTATGTGGCACAGCACTGGATTGAGGATACTTTATTCTATTTAAGTCAAGGCTATAATGCTACTTATGCCGGCGAATGTGCAATAACTCGTATTTTTGCACCGCCTAATGGTGATTATGGTGCAGGAATATCAAAATTGGTATCAATGTCCTGGACATGGAATGATACAAGTGAACTTGCAGACTTTTACCTTGGAAGGATGGGTAATATGTACTCCAAAAACTATTGGGGGGATACAAACCCATTGGTATTCTTAAGGGCTCTGTCAAACTCAGATACAATTGTGGCCAGTCGTAATACTAACCAATATGGTGTATTGGACAACGATGACTTCTTTGATTATTGGGGCGGTTTGTCAATGACTGTAGAAGATATTTCCGGTAAAGCTCCTAAATTCAACGTATTGATGTATGCGGATAAGAACAATGCATACATTTCATCATTGGAGGAAGTAATGTATAGAGAAATTGCTGCAAGATATGATAATCCAGATTGGATTAAAGGAATGATGAAAGAAGGTTATAGTGGGGCTCGTTACATGTCAAATAAATTCGTAAGTAATCTGCATGGATGGCAAGTAACAAGACCATCAGCCGTATCAGATGGCTTGTGGGATAGAATTTATGATACTTATTATAAGGATAAATACAATATTGGCGTTAAAGACTGGTTGATGAGCGGAAATAATGCATATTCACTTATTTCCATGAGTGGAACAATGCTTACTACCATCCATGATGGATATTGGAAAGCAGATAAGGCAACAATAAGCGATATAGCAAATACTTGGGCTCAAGCAACAGTTCAAAATGGTGTGGCATGTTGTGACTGTAGTTGTGGTAATATTGCGATGATGCAATGGGCTGTGCAATATGTCAATCCGGATATTTTGGCTCAACTGCTTCCTAAATTATATGAGGCAACTAAAAATCCGGTATTCAAGAATAATACTCAATCAACTCAGCCACCTGAAACTGAATCAAAAGATAATCAAAAAGAAGCTTCAACTCAAAATCCAGTAAAAGGATCAACTTCTTCCTCGACTGTTAAAACAAATTCCAGTTCTACAACTACTCAAACTACTGCTCAAAGTGGTGACAATGCTCAGGGAGAAGCATTTTCAAATGTAGGTGCTGGAAGTGAATCAGTCCAAGCTGGAAGTTCATCTGCAGAGGGAGCGGATGTCAAAAAGTCAGTTGAAATAAATCCGATATCTTCCCAATCAGCCAGTGAAGTAGGTTTGTCAATAGTGGCTGTTTTAGCAATTTTATGCTTGATTATGGTTGTTGCTGTCGGATACTTTAGAAATGAAGATGATAAAGATAAAGTTCAAGATTTAGATAAGTTATTTAATGAAAGATAGTGGGTGTTTTAATGGATGCAATTAATATTTTATGGCAACTCGGAATACTGTCCGCAGTTTTAATTTTTGGAATCAAATTGGGCCTTGCTACAGGCCTTGCAAACATGTCAAAGAGATATTTGGCATTGGTGTCAATAGGATATGGTGGGGGAGTTTTAATATTGACGGAAATTTCCTCATTTTTCACAGATCAGATTACAGATTTAATTTATACTTACAATTTCGAATTTTTCTTAATCATGGCAATAATCATGATTTTGGCAGGAATATTTACAATAAGGGAGTATAAGGTATTTGAAAAAAATACTACTGCGGCCACTTGTATGGCAGTAGTTGCTCCATGTCCTTGTTGTTTTGGTTCCATTATAGTGAGTATAATGCTTGTTGCACCTACTGTAGGTTTAGGATTGATGAATTTAAGTGTAATTGTGGCTTTAGCATTAGTTTTAACAATCGTTGTAACTTATTATGCTTCTAATTACTTGGTAAAATTCATTGATAAACCTTATCCAATAGTATTAGGCAATTTCATGTTCTTTTTAGGAATTTATTTCCTGTTGTCCGCACTGTTTTTGCCGAATATTACTGCAATGATTCAAAATCCAATGGAAGCAATATCAATAGCATCTCCATATTCGTTAATTGGAGCATTAATATTGGTACTTGTCGTAGTGGCTATTGGTGGAGTAATATCTAGGAGAAATAGTAATTTTAATTAGGTGATTTAATGGTAACAACTATTCCTGGAAGTGAAGTATTAACATCAACATTAAATATGATTTCACAAAGTCTGCAAATTCCTGTAATCATATTTTTGGTAGTTTTTGCAGTCTTTGCAGTACTTGCAATCGGAGGATTGATTTCTGAATATACTTCAAGAAAGAAAATCACTCCCGAGCTAATTGAAGAATTAATCTATTCCATATCAAATGCAACCTCTTTAGATGAAATAAAAAATGTTATTAAAAATGCAAATATTTATGAATCTCAAAAAGTTGTTTTAATTAAGATTTTACGTGCAAATTCTCTAACTCCGGAATCAAGACATGCCTTGGCTAAAAAATTAGTTGAATTTGAAGAAAATAAATTTGCAAAATCAATCGAGAGAACTGATGTTGTCACACGTATAGGGCCAACATTAGGGCTGATGGGTACTTTAATCCCTATGGGACCAGGTCTCGCTGCTTTAGGTGCTGGAGATGTAAATACATTGGCTAATGCTATTATTGTTGCTTTTGATACTACTGTTGTTGGTATCGGTGCGGGAGCTGTAGCTTATTTTGTTTCCAAAGTAAGGCGTAGATGGTATGAAGAATACTTGTCCAATTTGGATGCGCTTGCAGATGCATTGCTTGACAAATTAAACCAATAAGGGGTTTTGCTGATGGTTAGAGATAAATCTAAAAAACGTTTTTCAGAAGGTGAAGAAGACCCAATGGCCGGAACCTCAAACCTTGTAGATGCAATGCTTGTTATTGCTGTAGGCTTATTAATATTTGTTGTTATAAGCTGGAATATGCAGAGTGTGGTATTCCAAGATAATCAAAATCAGCAGAAAGCCATTCAGGAGTCTTCGCCTGATGTAACGGAAGTCAGTGAAGGACAAACATTGAATGAAACTCCCGAATCCTCTAACAGTTCAGGTCAGGGTTATATGGAAATGGGTAAAGTTTACAAGGATCCTTCAACGGGTAAGCTAATAATGGTTGAAGGTTAAGGGTAATACTTTTTGTTTTTAGCTATTTGCTAATTAGTATTACTTTTTTCTTATTTTTTTAGAATATTTATTACTTTTTTTTAAAATAACCTTCAAATTATATATATTTTTCCATTTTTGAGAGCAAATACAAAGTTTTATATGGGTATTACTTTATATTAATATAATAGTATTCTTAGTAATATAATTATCATTATTTTTATTATTACTAAATACTTGAGAAAAAATGTAATTAAGTGAGATTATGAAAAATAAGAGTTTAATATTTTCAATATTTTTGGTTTTCATAATTGTTCTTAGTGTCAGTGCCATATCTGCTCAGGATGTGAACGATACTATTTCTACAACTGATGAAGAAACAGTTATTGGGGATGCTGAACAAGTTTCAGGAACTGTTTCTGGGGATGTTGATGTTGCAACTGAAAATCCATGGAATACAACTGGAGAATTAAGTTATGACATCCCTGCTGATGCTAAAACAATTAAAAGTGCTGATGTTTATGTGAATGTTTATGGTGGTAGTGCTAAAAATACTCATGGTGCAAATGCAAACATAAGTATTTCAACAGCTAATGGAAATGAAAGTTACTCTGAATCCTTATGGACTGAAGATGGATCAGCTGACGGTACTGTTTACACATTAAATAATCATACTACAAAATGTTATTCAGATTATATGATTCATTATGATGTAACAAGTTTATTAAATGGATTAAACGGAACTAATTTAAAAATTAAAGTTGATACATTTAAAATGGAAAATAAAACATTTGATGGTAGAATAAAGTTAATGGGGTTAGTTTTGGCATATGATGACGGTGATAATGATATCGTTAATTATTGGGTAAATGATAATCAAATTTGGACAAATTCAAATACAACCCTCATTTTTGATACTTCTGCATTAACTGAGGTATTGGATATGTCTTTAACCAATATTGCTCTTTCCAGTCAGGATGCTACTTATCTGTTGAATGGTGAATTTTTAACAGATGCTGAGCACAAATCCGGTAATTATTATCAATATAACAAATGGAATATTGCTGATTACTTCAACAGCAGTAAAAAAACTGAATTCACTGCTATTGGAACAGCTGGAAGTTATGGTGTATCTTATAAAAATGTTTTATCTGTATTAACTGCTAAACCTGGTGTTGTCCAAGCTAGTGTTTCTTTAGCCAGTGAACGTAAAAATTCTAATTTGGATATTATTTATCCAGGTACTTTTAATCAATTTACCATCAATGTAAATACAAATAAAAACGGTAAATATGTCATTAGATTATTGGCAGATGGTAATGTTGTAAATTCCACTGAAGTTTATATAAATTCTAGTTCCAAAAAAATAACTTTAATGGATGAGACCGTAAGGCCTGTTGATAATACTACTGTTTCCACCGGTGCCGGCGGTTCTTATAATAAGGTTAATTATACTGTTCAGTTATTCTTAAAAGATGAGCTTTTAAACGAATCATCTATTAATGCAGCTATTTTATATAATGGTTATTTATCTAAAGACTATGCTTATCCTAACACTGGTTTGGAATCATTCTTGAATGTTACTATTTCCGGTGACATTGTCATTGATGTGGCTGGTGCTTATGCTAGTGGTACTAATAATAGGGTTGATACATGGAATGTAGCTTTAACTAATGATTCAACTATTGTTAAAGCATTCGTTTATGCTCCATATTGTTATGGTGGTGCTGATGATGAAAACTTATACAATGTGACATTTAATGGTGTAAAACCATCTGTTGTTTCATTTAGTAGGGATCAAGCAAATATCGTATCTACTTCAGGTTATGGATTAATTGTTTATGATGTAACTGATTCAATCAAAGATGGAGAAAATACTTTCGTTTTAAACAAAACTCACTCAACCGGTGCATATCCAAGTATTTTAATTTACCTATACAATACTACTGGCAGTCCAATCATTAAAAATGTATATATTTATAATGGTGCTGATCTTGTTGGTATGACTGGTAATGGTGCTAATAGGCCTATTTCTGTAGATTCAGTATTGAAAATTGATTCTTCCGATGTTGCTAGTGCTGTTGCATATATTTTCGGTGCTGGTGCTAAGGATGATAGGGCATCTATTGTTGTTAATGGCGAAAAAGATGATGATGCTTGGAATACTAATTTAAGTGACCAAGTTAATGTTTATGCTAAAGATATAAGCAAAACTGTTAAAAACAATAATGAAATTTCCATTATTCTCAACAATAACATGTTTACTGCATTACAGCAAATTGTCGTCTTAACCAAAAAAGAAACTCCTGTTGTTGTAAAAAATGAAACTGAAATCACTGCCCCAAGTGTAACAAAAGTTTACAATGTAGCTAAAAACTTAGTTGTCACTTTAAAAGATGTTAATGGTAAAGTTATTTCAGGTGCTAAAGTTATTATTACCTTGAATGGTAAAACTTACACCAAACCTACAAACGCTAAAGGTCAAGCTATTTTGGACCTTCCTAATTTAGCTCCTAAAAATTATAAAGTATCAGTTAAATTTGCAGGAGATTCTAAATACAAAGCATCTAACTTAAGCACTGCTAAAGTTGTTGTTAAAAAGGCTAATCCTAAAATGTCTGGTAAAACCAAAGTGACTTACAAAGTTAAAACAAAAACTAAAAAGTACGCTATTGTCTTGAAAAACAACAAAAAACAAGCCATGAAAAAAGTTAAAGTCACCTTAAAAGTTAAAGGTAAAACTTATAAGGCAACTACCAATGCAAAAGGTAAAGCTGTATTTAAGATTACCAAATTAACTAAAAAAGGTAAATACACTGCTAAAGTTAGATTTGCAGGTAACAAATACTATAGTGCTTTAAATAAAACAGTTAAAATTACTGTTAAAAAATAGGGATTAATTTCTCTATTTGATTTTTCTTTTTTTTTATTTCTCAAATTACCAACTTATTTTAACTAATTTTCACATAGTATCTTTATGAAAATATTTGGAATTTGTGCAAGTCCTCGCAACAATACTACAGAATATGTTTTAAAAAATGCATTGGCTAAACTTGAGAGTCATAATTTTGATACTGAAATGTTTACTTGCATGGGAAAGGAAATTAAACCTTGCATGCATTGTGATTACTGTTTGGAAAATAAGAAATGCATTATCGAGGATGATATGTCAAGTGTTTATGAGGGTCTTCAGGGTGCTGATGGGATAATATTGGCCACTCCTATTCAAAGTGGGGGAATAAGTTCTAACTTGGCATCAATCATGGATAGAACACGTGCTCTTGAAGCTGTTGATTACAATTTGCTGAGGGGAAAAATTGGCATGAGTATTGCCGTTGGTGGTGACAGAACCGGCGGTCAGGATTTTGCACATCTGAAAAATATTACATACTTCATGATTCACGGTATAATTCCTGTAAGTGGTGGACCTTTCGGCTCTAATTTGGGTGCTTCTTTTTGGTCAAATGATTCAATTGACGATATTAAAGAGGATGATTATGGAATGGACTCACTGGATCGGACTTTACATGAATTTGAAAATTTTTTAAATAAGTACATTTAAATAGTACAATCTATTATATTATAAGTAACTAATTTTTAAGGGTATATTATGGGAAATAAGTTGGTAAGAGGTAGTTTGATAATTTTCATTGGTAACATAATTTTCCGTATCGGTGGTTACCTTTACCGTTTTTTAATGGCAACACTTTTAGGTCCTACTGGTACTGGTATTCTTGGAATTACCATGTCTTATCAAGGTATTTTTCAAACTTTGGCTTCAGGAGGGCTTCCTCCAGCAATATCCAAATATATTGCAGAATATGAGGCTGTAGATGATCATAATATGGCCAGACAGACGGTGTATACGTCTTTAAAGATGATGATATTTATAGGCCTGGTTTTGGGAGTTTTAATGATTTTTGTTATTGCTCCACTTATGGCGAATGTCTTTTTAAAAAAGCCTGAAACATTAGTTCCAATTCAAATTATTGGGTGCATAACTCCGTTCAGTGTAATTTTGGGTGGTTTAAGAGGTGCATTCCAAGGTGTATATAAAATGGAATATATCGTTTATACCCGTGCTGTAGAGCAATTGTTCATGATTTTATTCGCTGTTGGCTTTATTTTAATGGGTTTATCAGTTGTAGGTGCTGTATGGGGTACCGTAATCGGTTATGCTCTTGCGGCTTTCACTGCCGTTTATATTTTTAAAGTTTATATGCCGAAATATATTCCACAATACAGTGATGATTTTCATTTCTCATTTTCCCAAGAGCTGAAGCTGGCTGTCATGTTAATCAAGTTCGCTATTCCTGTTATCATTACAGCTATTGCTGAAATGCTTATCTTCAATATCTGTACCTTGGTTATGGGTAAGTTTTTAACACTTGAAAGCGTCGGATTTTTCACTGCGGCAGATCCTATTTCCAGACTTCCTTTAATGATTTCCATTTCTGTTGCGACTACAATTCTGCCTGCTTCATCTGAAGCATTCAAACTCCATGATATAGAAGCACTTCAGAAGTATGTTGGTCAATCTTATAAGATTTCATTACTCTTTGTAGTTCCAATGTGTATTGGTCTTGCCCTATTCGCCGTTCCTACTTTACAGGTATTTTACTTTAAAAATCCTTCTTATGTTAATGGTGCTGCTGCTTTAGGAATATTGGCTATTGGAATGACATTCTATTCTATTTTCGCTATTTCCACAAGTATTGTTCAGGGTGTTGGAAATCCTAGAATTCCAATGTACATATTGGTATTCGGTTCAATTGCAACCGGAGTTCTTTCTTGGATTTTAGCTCCGATTTTAGGAATCGCTGGTGGTGCAACTGCAACCACAATTGCCTGCTTCCTTATGATGGTTCCATGCGTTTATTTTGTATTTAAGCTTACTGAAACCAAAGCTCCAACGATGGCTGTTGTAAAAATATTGATTGCAACATTTATTATGGGGGCAGTAGGTTATTTCATTCCTAAAACACCTATATGGTTATTCCCAGGAATTATATTCTGTATGATCGTTTATTTCTTTTCATTGATTTTGGTTAAGTTTTTTGCCAAAGAAGATATTGCGACATTAAGGGGTTATTCATCTAAATTGGGTCCTCTTGCTAAAATAGTTAATAAACTTTTAAATCTTGTTGAAAAAATTGAATTTAGAAATAAATCATAAGAAAAGTTATTTAATATATAAAAAATATAAACAATATCAGTTATAATTGGGGGATTATAATATGACTGATGTAAAAGCAGGGGTTGAATATAAAATTAATGTTGATGGCAATTCTTTCTTGCTGGACAGTAAAAAATTCAGACTTTTAGAATCAATTCTGGATACTGGTTCTCTTACTGCGGCGGCAAAGTCCATCGATGTTTCTTATAGGACTGCATTAAATTATATTGATAAAATTGAATCATCACTCGATGTTAAAATTGTCAGTACCACTAAAGGCGGTAAAGGTGGTGGTGGAGGAACATCACTCACTGAAGAAGGTTACTCAATTTTAAAAGAATGTAAAAAAATCAATGCCATTATGGAACTTCATAAGGATGTTAATGAAATTGAAGCGGAAGTAATTAAAGTTGATGATGCTAAAGGTGTCATGACAATTAAAATGCATGATTTTGAAATCAATGCTCCTTTGAATAGGAATTATGAAGTTGGAGACAAGCTATTGGCATTGATAAGTTATGATAATATTTTCTTAATGTTGGAACCTCAAACATCCAGTATACGCAATATCCTGAAAGGACAAATTGTTGAAATGAGACTTCAAAATGAAGTTATTCGTGTTAAAATTGATGTTGGAGGAGTTTATCTATTTTCAGACATTACTTTATCTGCAGAAAAGGAATTAAATCTCAGTATTGGAAAAGAAGTCTTTGTAGGATTTAAAGCAATGTCTGTAGCTACTTTAAAATTATAAAAGGTGAAATTATGTTGCAAATTTTAGTTGATGAAGATAAATGTATTGGATGTGGGAACTGTTATGATATTTGTCCGAAAGCTGCTAAAATTTGGAAGATTGGTAGTGTAGCACATATATTGGATTTAAGATATTGTCATGTTTGTACATTATGTGCAATGGAATGTCCTGTAGACTGTATTAAAATCATACGTCCGGGTGAAGAAGCTTAAATAATTAATGCTAAAATCAATTATTTTGTAGGTTAGATTATGAGTAGAATTTCAAATGTTTCAAGAAAAACTTCCGAAACAGACATTACTATAAAGATGAATCTTGATGGTGAAGGCAAATACAATATTTCAACAGGAGTTAATTTCTTTAATCATATGTTGGAATCATTCTCAAAGCACAGCATGATTGATTTGGAAGTTGATGCTTCTGGGGATATCGAAATTGATGACCACCATACTATAGAGGATGTTGGAATATTGCTTGGTGAAGCTTTCCTACAGGCAATTGGTGATAAGAAAGGTATTAAAAGAATGGCACATGCTATTGTTCCGATGGATGAATCAGTTGCAACAGTTGCAATCGATATTAGCGGGCGCAGCTATTGTAATATGAATCTTGATTTCAAGAATGAAAAAATAGGGGACATGACATCCGATATTGTAATCCACTTTTTCGAATCCTTTGCAGGTTCCGCTAAATTAAATATTTATGGGACAGTTGAGGGAGTAAATGATCATCATAAGGCTGAAGCTGTTTTTAAAGCATTCGCCAAATCCTTAAAAGAAGCCATTAAAGTGGAGCATGATCAGATTCCTTCCACAAAAGGAGTATTATAGCTATTAAGTTAACTATCTTTTTTTTAATTATTTATAAAAATCTTAAAAATAGCTGTTTTTCTAAAAAAAGTAAAAAATAAAAAAAGTAAAGTAGCGTAAGCTACTTATTCTGGTTTTGAGATTAAGTCTGTTTTACAACCTGGGTTTCCTTCTTTCATGTGAGGGGTTCTTAAAACAGTATCATTTGCTTTTTCGATTTCTCTTGCTTCTTGTGCTAATTTAGCAGCGCATGCAGCAATTTCGTGAGCAGCAGCTACTAATGGGATGAAGTTTTCGAAACCTTTAGTCATGAAACAACCTTTCATGTCTAAGTTAGCAACGGATCCAGCCATTTCGTATGCAGCAATAGCTTTTGCTTTTGCGTATGGGTTTGCGAATCCACCAGCTTCTGCAGCTTTTTCAGCAGTAACAATGAGTTTAGGTAATTCGATTGATCCAGCTTCTGCTTGTTCGATTACAGTGTCAATGGTTTGTTGGACTAATCTTAATGCTCCGGTTTCAGCTAATACTTTTAAGATGTCGGAGTTGAAAATAGCCATTTCAGTTGGGTCTAACCATTCTCTTTTTGCACCAATCATTGGGTCAGACATTACGATAATGTATCCTAAACCTTGTTCATCCATTTCATCTTTTTTACCTTTACCAGGTGCGTCACCGACGATAATAGCAGGAATGTCTTTTGCGGATAACATTTCTCTTGCTTTAGCTGGTCCAGGAGCTCCTGGGTTTGGGCTAATGAAGATTGCGAAATCTGGTTCAAAAGCGTCTATTTTAGGTACGACGTCTTCTACTTGTTCAGGGTTCATTTTAGCTCCAGATCCAAAGGTTCTTACATCGATATTTGGTCTGTCTGCTCTTTCGTCTAACAATAGGTCAATTACTGGTGAAGTACCAATATTACCACTTTTAATAATAGCAATTTTAACTACCATAATTAAGTCTCCTTTTTCGATATTAATAATTTTAATTCAAAAACTATTTAAATTTTATTATTTAAAGTTTTTAATCATTGTAAGAACTATTTTTGTAAATACTATTCATTATTGTAATAAAATAGTTAATAGGTTATATAATTTTTAATTTTTATGAAATTTTTTGACAAAATAATTGTTAATATTGCTAAATTTTTGGAAAAAATTACTTATAAATCAATGAGCAAATTTCCATGAAAATAAGAATTTTTAAAAAATAGATTTGAGTGGTTCCGACGAGATTCGAACTCGTGATCCCCTCCTTGTAAGGGAGGTATCATACCACTAGACCACGGAACCAACAAATATTATTATGATTTTATTAATATATAAACATTTCGGTTTTTAATATTTTTGAGTAGATAATTTAATATAATTAATAACTATATATCTATTATTACAATAAAAAAATGAAGTGATAAAATGGCTTGGGATGACACAGCTAGTAAAATATGGATAGATGGAAACATGGTAGATTGGAAAGATGCAAATATTCATGTACTTTCTCATGTTGTCCATTATGGTACAAGTGTTTTTGAAGGTATTCGTGCATACAAAAACGAAAATGGTGTTGCAGTATTCCGTTTAAAAGAACATGTACAACGTTTATTCGACTCTGCAAAAATTTACAAAATTGATATTCCATATACTCAGGAAGAGGTTGAAGAAGCAATTTTAGAAACCGTTCGCGTAAATGATTTAGATGGTTGTTACATCCGTCCTATAGTATTTAGAGGATATGGTGAACTTGGTGTAAATCCTTTAAATTGTCCTGTTAATGTAGTTATTGCTGCCTGGGAATGGGGATCATATTTAGGAGAAGAAGGAATGGCAAATGGTGTAGACATTGGTGTTTCATCATGGAGAAAACCTGCACCAGATACTTTCCCTGCTCTTGCAAAATGTGGAGCAAACTATATGAATTCTCAATTAGCTAAACTTGAGGCTATTGATAACGGTTATGATGAAGCTATCATGTTAGACTATGAAGGTCACGTTTCTGAAGGAAGTGGAGAAAACATATTCCTTGCTGAAGGGGAAAAATTATTCACTCCTGCAATGTCCTCATCCAATCTCAAAGGAATTACTAGAGATTCCATCATGACAATAGCTCGTGATTTAGGATATGAAGTTGTTGAAGAAGTAATTTCAAGAGAAAGATTATACTCTGCAAATGAAGTATTTTTCACAGGAACTGCTGCAGAAGTAACTCCAATCCGTTCAATCGACCACAGACAAATTGGCGCCGGTAAAAGAGGACCAATCGCTGAAAAAATACAAACTGCCTTCTTTGACATTGTTGAGGCTAAAACAGAAGATAAATACAATTGGTTATCTTACATTTAAGCGGTGTAGTATATGAATATAATTCAAGCGATTATTATTGGTGTTGTTCAGGGATTGACTGAATTTTTACCGGTAAGTAGTTCAGCACATTTGGTTTTTATCCAAAATATTTTAGGAGTTGAAAGCTCTCTTGCTTTTGACACCTTTCTTCATTTGGGATCATTGCTTGCAGTTTTATGGTTCTTCCGTGCAGACATTATTAAAATGATTGTGTCATGGATTTCCAGTTTGTCTGATATTGTACATGGAAGATTTAAGGAAGGTTTTTATGAAGATCCTTACAAAAGACTTGCATGGTACGTTATTTTAGCTACAATTCCTGTTGGTCTTGTCGGAGTATTTTTTGAAGATTCTGTAGATGCATTATTTTCAGGTGCACTATATGTTCCGGCATTCTTCTTATTTGTAACAGGTACCATTCTTTACTTGTCTCAAAGGATGACTAGCGGTAATATTAATTTCCATAATGTTGGTCCAAAAGAATCATTATTTATGGGATTAGGTCAAGCTTGTGCTATTTTACCGGGACTTTCCCGTTCAGGTACTACAATAGCTGCAGGTCTTGTCATAGGTTTGGATAAGGAATTTGCTGCAAAATTCAGTTTTATATTATCTATTCCAGCGATTCTTGGAGCATTCCTATTGCAAGTCAAAGATATAGGTTCAGCTATGGATGCTAATTTCTTGCCAATAATTTTAGGTTTTATTGCAGCATTTATCGCAGGGTATGCGGCTATTAAATGGATGCTTGAATTAATTCAAAAAAGAAGTTTGGATATTTTTGCTTACTACTGTTGGGCAGTAGGTATAATTGTATTCATGGGTTCAATTGCCCACATATTCTAAAAATTAAATTTATAGAGATTAAAAATCTCTATTTACATACTTTTTCTATTCTTTTTCTTAGTTTTTCAACAGAATTTCCTAAAACAAGTGCAGAATACATTGCGCCTCCGGCTCCTGCACCCTCTTTAACAAATCCTTTCAAATAATTTTTCAATCCTTCATGACTTGACTCTTCAAATTTAGGGTCTACAACATTAACGGTAATGCTGTCGTCAATCTGTTTTAAAATGCCGAATAAATCTGCGGTTTCATCGCCGGCAACATATACTGTTGTAGCCAAGTTAATTCTTGAAAAATCAAAAGTAGGTTGTATGGATTTTATAATTGCACAGACGGCTGCCATCTGTGTTCCGCCTGCTAAAATAATTGGAATGTCAGAGCCTAAAACTATTCCTGCAATTGCAGGTAATGTCGGGTCACCCACTGCGCCGATTGCTTGGATTGCATCTATATCATCTTTTTCAGGGTCAAGTCCAGCGTTTTCCAATCCTTCATCTACAACTTTTGTTTTCATGTCATGAGGGTTATGAGGCATGCTCCCGCTTACTTTTTCATTGGCTTCATAACCGAGAGCCCTTAAAACTCCGAGTGCAGTAGTAGTTCCTGCAGCTATACTTTCACCAATAATGAGCATTTCATGTCTTCTGGATAATTCAGCACCTAAGTCTTTAGCGTTTTCAAAAATTTCAAGAGGATTCAATACTCCTTTCCCGGTTCTAATGTCTCTTCCATATTCCTTTCCAAATGTGAGATATTCAATATCTGGCTTGATTTTAGAACCCGCATCTATTATTACAAATGGAATTTCTGAAAGTTGAAGTGATGCTTTTGTTAGTCTTGCAGGGGTTGGTGCTGCCGCATCTCCAACTACAGTTTCAGCTGGTGCGTCACAACACCTGACTTCACCTAAAACCATAAATTCAGCATCTGATGCAGGTGTATATTCAGTTAAGTCTGCTGATGGTCCAGCACCTGAAATTCCATCTATCAATGATGTTTCGGTTGTTCCAATTGTAAGTAAAAATACCGGATCTTCACATTCCTGTAACATTTCTGTTAATTCTTCTGATCCGTATGTTGTAACTCCATCAATCATCTTTTTCACCTAGTCTTTTTAATTGTTCAATGATAATTTTATTTTGATTAATGATTTTTTTATTTTGATTCATTATCTTTATTAACATTTCTCTTTCTGGCAATTCATTGTCAGTTTTAAATGTTTGTCCGTCTCTGGATCTTGGAGGGATTTTAATCTGGTCTTTTGGAGGAAGTTTGTCTTCTTGTTTTGGCATTGCAGGTATCACTCCTCTTGAAGCACTGTCCTCTCTTGAGATAAAATCAACATATCTATGTGTTACTTTATTTTTTCCTCTCTCTTCAAGCAGTTCCATTAATCTTTCGTCTACGTTATCAACACCAACAAGTTGTTCTTCTTCAACTTCATGAATTAATCTTTTTTGAATGTTATATGCATTGTATATTGGAATTCCTCTAGCATTACATTCATTTTTGAACATATCATGGATGTTGATGTCTCCAGTTAATTGCTTTACTCTTTTCTGTTCTAATGTATTAGCACTATAAAATCCCATGATTTCACTTTTGTTTTTTAAATTTAAAAAATATTTTTATATATTCTTAAATAGTAATATACTAATTAATTAAATTTTTTAGTTGATTGTCTTGATAAGTTTAGGAATTGAAGGAACTGCAGAAAAAACTGGTGTAGGTATTGTTGATAGTGACGGAAATATATTGGCTATGGCTGGAAAACAATTATTTCCTGAAGAGGGTGGAATTCATCCGAGAATTGCTGCTGAACACCATGCCAAATGGATTCCTGAACTAATTCCTCAAACTATTGAAGAATCAGGTTTATCTTACGATGATATCGATTTAATTTCTTTTTCACAGGGTCCGGGTTTAGGCCCTGCTTTAAGGATTGTTGCAACCTCTGCAAGAAGCTTGGCTTTATCTTTGAATAAACCAATAATTGGGGTAAATCACTGTATTGGTCATGTTGAAGTTGGAAAATTAGATACTGGTGCTAAAAATCCAGTTTCCCTTTATGTAAGTGGTGGAAACAGTCAGGTAATTGCATATGAAAGTGGAAGATATAGGATTTTCGGTGAAACTTTAGACATCGCTATTGGAAATTGTCTGGATCATTTTGGCCGTGAGACTGGACTGGGCCATCCTGGAGGTCCGGTAATAGAAAAACTTGCTAAAGATGGTTCATATATTGACCTGCCTTATGTTGTAAAAGGAATGGATTTTTCCTTTTCAGGATTGTTGTCTGCAGCTTTAAGGGAAGCTGAAAAAGGAACTCCCATGGAAGACATTTGTTTTTCACTTCAGGAAACCGCTTTTGCAATGCTGGTTGAGGTTACTGAAAGGGCACTGTCACACACCCAAAAGGATGAGGTGATGTTGTGTGGAGGGGTTTCAGCAAATTCACGTTTGCGAGAAATGCTTAAGACAATGTCAGAAGAGCATGGCGCCAAATTTTACATGCCTGAAATGAAGCTTTGCGGTGATAATGGGGTTATGATTGCTTGGCTGGGTCTTTTGATGTGTAAGGAATTCGGGCCGATGGATTTGTCCCAAACTGGAATAATTCAAAAATTCAGAACTGATGAGGTGGACATCCCTTGGATTGACAATTCTAAAAGCTATCTAAAATTAAGTGATGATTTGATAGCTAAAGGCGCCGAATCAAACATCGTCAAGGCAAATTATTTGGGTGAAAAAGCGGTTTTAAAGGATAGGGTTCCTAAAAACTATAGAATTTCTGAAATCGACAACAAAATTAGAAAAGCCAGATGTAAAGAGGAAGCAAAACTGCTGGCAGATGCTAAAAGAGCAGGTGTTAAAACTCCAATTCTATATGATGTTGATTTAAATAACAAATCAATACTTATGGAAGAAATTGACGGTGTAATGGTAAAGGATGTTATTGATGAGAAATTATCATTTAGAATCGGTGAGGAAATATCAAAGCTTCACAGCGCCGGCATAATTCATGGAGACATTACCTCTTCAAATGTCATGCTTCAGGATGATAATCTTGTTTTCATCGATTTTGGTCTTGGCAGGTACTCTTCTTTAGATGAAGACAAGGCAGTTGATTTGCTTGTTTTGAAAAAGTCATTACAAAGCATTGATTATAATTTGGCATTGGACTATTTTGATGCTGTTTTAAAAGGTTATGATAATGATTCTGTTGTTAATAAAATAGATGATATTGAATCAAGAGGAAGATATACTCATTAATTTTTTGGAATAGTTTTTAGTTAACTATATTAAAAATTTAAAATATACTATTTTTATGATAACATTTATAACTGGTAACGAACATAAAGTTAAAGAAGCAGAGAATATTTTCAAAGATTATGACATTAACTTAGAGCATATTGATTTAGGTTACACAGAACCTCAAGGAACTCTTGAGGAAGTGGCTATATCAGGCGCAAAATATGCTTGTCGTAAACTTGGAAAGCCTGTGATTGTTGAAGATGCTGGTTTGTTCATTAAAGCTTTAAATGATTTTCCTGGAGTCTATTCACACTACGTTCAAGATACTATTGGAAATCAGGGAATTTTAAAGTTATTGGCAGACACTGATGACCGTTATGCCGAATTCAGGTCAGTTATTGGGTACTGTGCCCCCAATTCTGAGCCCAAGACTTTTTTAGGCAAGGTTTCAGGTGAAATCGCAGTTGAAGAAAGAGGAGATTTAGGATTCGCTTTTGATCCATTGTTTTATGTTCCAAGTGAAGGTAAGACTTTTGGAGAACTTACAACTGATGAAAAAAACCAATTTTCACATAGAAAAAATTCATTAAAAAAATTTATTGAATGGTATTCTAATCAAGAATAACTAATTCATACTTATTTAAAAATTAAAGAGGTTATATTATGGCAAGACCAGAATGGGTAACTTATAGTGACGAAGAAATTGAAGAAATGATTTTAAAATTTAACAAAGAAGGTAAAAGTACTTCCGAAATCGGTATTGTATTAAGAGACCAATATGGAATTCCATCTGTAAAAGATGTTACTGGTGAAAGAATCACCGAAATCTTAAAAAGAAACGGTCAAGCTGGAGAATACCCAGAAGACTTATTAAACTTAATTAAAAGGGCTGTAAATATCAGAGACCACTTAGAAGAAAATCCTAAAGACTTACATTCAAAAAGAGGTTTAACTATCATTGAATCAAGAATCAGAAAATTAGCTTCTTACTATGTAAGTGAAGGAGCATTACCAGAAGGTTGGAGATACAATCCAAAAGAAGCAGCACTCCTTGTTAAATAGGGCTGAGGAAGCTACTAATGTGCTTCGTGAGCACATAGAAAAGGATAGTGTTATAAGAATAATTTCTCACAATGATGCTGATGGAATTTCATCCGCTGCTGTTATAGCTAATGCTTTAGCTGAAGAAAATGTTCAATTTCACACTTCCTGTATTCCACGTCTTAAAGAAGATATTGTAAATCAATTAAGACATGAGAAATATGATTTATTCATTTTCTCAGATATGGGTAGTGCTTTTGTAAATGAGTTTAATACTTATAAGCATGATGTAATTATTGCTGACCACCATCAGGTCAATGACACTGAATCGGAAAGCAATGTTGTCCATATAAATCCGCATCTCTTTGGAATTGATGGTAGTAAGGATTTATGTGGTGCAGGTTCAAGCTATTTGGCTGTTCGTGAACTTGGTAAAAAACATTTGGCATATTTCGCTTTAGTTGGTGCTTTTGGTGATATGCAAGGTCAAGGCGGATTTACAGGTGTTAATAAATTAATACTTGATGATGCTTTGGAAAGTGGGGTTCTGGAAATTCATGAGGATTTAAAGATTGTTTCAAAAGCTTCAGAACCTATTTTTAAATCCCTTGCTTATACATTTTCACCACCTCTTCCAGGTATTAGTGGAGATTTGGAAGGCGCTCAGGCATTTCTGGAAAAAAGGAATTTGTCATATGGAATCAAATTCACAGATCTTGAAGATGAGGAAAAAGATCTCTTGAAGGATGCGCTTATGAATATCAATCCTGATATTTTCGGAGATTGTTATACTGTACCGAAAGAAGTGCCTTTATTACGCGATTTGGAAGAGTATTCATATATTCTTGATGCATGCGGTAAAAACAAAAAGCAAGGCTTGGGGTTAAGCATTGCTCTTGGTGAAAAAGACAAGGCTTTGGATGCTGCTTTAAGACTTCAAAGACAATACCGTGACCAAATCGTTAAGGGGCTAGAATGGATTAAAAGGGAAGGTGCAGTTCAGCTTTCAGATATTCAATATTTATATAGTGAAGATAAAGTATTAAAATCTGTAATGGGAACAATTGCTAGCATTGGCTTATCTGTAGAGTTGTTGGATAATTCTAAACCTGTAATTGGAATGTCAAGACTCCATAATGATATTAAAATTTCTGGTAGAACAACAAGAGAAATGGTTAGCAAAGGTGTAGATTTGGGCAGTGCCCTTAGAGACTCTTCCAACAATTTCGGTGGCCAAGGAGGAGGTCATGATATTGCTGCTGGAGCTATGATTCCTTTTGAAAGCAAAGATAATTTTTTACACCTTGTTAATGAAATGGTTGAATATCAATTAAGTAATGATTAATATGTTTTTAACAAAAAAAGAACAACAAATGTGTGATGGAGAGTTTGGAGAAACTATTAGAAAAAGCATGGATATCCTGGTTGCTTTAGGAGATATCTACGGTGCTTCAAAATTGGTGGATATTACATCTGCACAGGTTTCCGGTGTTTCTTACAAAACTATTGGTGAAGCTGGTTTAGAATACTTACAAGACTTGGCCGGTGACGGTTTAGGTGTAGCAAGTGTAAACGCATCTTTAAACCCTCCTGGAACTGATTTGGACAATTGGGAAAAACTTGGTTTTCCACGTGATTTTGCAATAAAGCAAAATCAGATTGTAGATGCTTATGGAGAACTTGGAATAGCAAAAACCTGTACATGTACTCCTTATTTGGTTGGTAATGTTCCTAGATTTAGAGATCATATTTCATGGTCTGAATCATCTGCCGTTGCATATGGTAATTCTGTAATTGGTGCAAGAACCAATCGTGAAGGCGGACCTGCTGCACTTGCTGCAGCAATCGTTGGAAAAACTCCATTATATGGTTTCCATTTGGAGGAAAATAGGAAAGCTAATTTGGTTGTTAATGTTACAACTGAGTTAAAAGGCGCTGACTTTGGTGCATTAGGTTACATTATCGGTAAGGTAGTAGGTGGAGGAGTTCCATTATTCAAACTTCAAAATACTCCAAACAACAATGATTTAAAAACTTTGGGAGCAGCTCTTGCTTCATCAGGTTCTGTAGCATTATATCATGTTAAGGATGTTACTCCAGAAGCGGATGTCGCAGGTGAAGAAGAAGTTGAGGATATAATGTTCATATCCGATAAGGAAATTCTTGAAACTCGTGAAAAGTTAACTACAACTGACAGAGAACCTGATTTGATTTGTTTAGGATGTCCTCATGCATCCTTGGAAGAGATTAAACAGGTAGCTAACATTGTTCGAGGAAAAACTATTAAGAATAAATTATGGATTTGTACATCAGTTAGCGTTAAAGCAACTGCTGATAGGATGGGCTATACCAAAACTATTGAGGATGCAGGAGGTAATGTTGTCTGTGATACTTGTATGGTTGTAGCACCTATTGAAGAGATGGGCTTTGAAGTAATTGGTGTAAATTCAGCAAAAGCTGCAAACTATGTTCCATCAATGTGTGGACTGGATGTTGTTTATGGAGATTTAGAAAATCTTGTTCGTTTTGAATAGATTTTCTCAAATATTCTTTTTTTTTAATTTAATATGTAACTGGAAGTAAAAATATGGATGAATCTGACTTTAGAAAAGACACCACCTTTGGAGTGATTGGTGTTTGCGGTGCTAATGGCAATTTAATTGCAAGAATCCTTAAAGAAAGAGGATTCAATGTCATTGGAACTGATATTTCACAAAAACAAGATTGCAGATTTGCAAGTGCTCTTGAAGGTTATGATATTGAAGTTTTTTATGGTGAAACTCCAGATGAATTTTTTGAAAAGTCAGATTATATAATTCCACCTGCCAGTTTATCCAAAGATTCTAAAGTTTATAAAAGAATCAATAAGCCAGTTTTGGAATTAACTGATGTTATAGAAATTTTTAAGGCTAAAAAACCTGTATTTGGAATAACCGGCACTAATGGTAAAACAACCACAACAACTTTGCTTAAAAAAATCGCTGAAGACAATGGAATAAATCCTTGTAAACATAATCTGGAG
This sequence comes from uncultured Methanobrevibacter sp., assembly GCF_900314695.1. Classification (NCBI taxonomy): domain Archaea; kingdom Methanobacteriati; phylum Methanobacteriota; class Methanobacteria; order Methanobacteriales; family Methanobacteriaceae; genus Methanobrevibacter; species uncultured Methanobrevibacter sp. The sequence goes on from NZ_OMWD01000001.1 coordinate 45,282, forward strand.
GGAATGCAAGGGAATGCGGAATTCATTCCGATTTTGCAATCTAGATTGGATGCTGATGTTGGAATTTTGGAAGTGGGAACCTTTGGAGTTCCGGGCACTGTTGAAAGAATCGTTAAAAATACTGATATGGACTGCGGTTTGATTACAAACATTACTCCTGACCATTTAAAGGATTTGGGCAGCTTTATGGATTATGCCAATGTTAAGGGAGAAATGATTAAAGAGTTGGATGGTAAAAAAATCATTGTCAATGGTCATGATCCAACAATAATTGGGCTTTTAAGGCAGCTGAACTATAGCGGCGAAGTGATTACTTTCGGTGTTGATGTAACTCCCGATTCAATCGGTTTAAAGGAATGTGTCTGCGGTAATGAAATCACTGTTAAGGAAATTATTTCAGGTTGCGGTTATTACTTTTGTAAATGTGGCATAACAACTCCTCAAGTGGACTACATTGCAACAAATGTGGACCTGAATAATAGAACCTTTGATTTGCACACTCCCGAAGGAAAGTTAACTGTTAAAATGGCGATTGATGGGCTTCATAATGTTTATAATGTTACTGGAGTAATTATTGCAGCTCGCGAATTTTTAGGATTGCCTTTTGATAAAATCTTAAAACCAATATCCACTTTTACTGGTGTGGAAGGAAGAATGGAAAAAGTGGATACAATTGACGGCAAAACTGTTTTTGTAGATTATGCTCATAACCCTGCAGGCGTTAAAACTGTATTAAAAGAATTTCAAAAGTTGTTTGGGGAGTTTACAACAGTCATTACAATCTCTTCCGAGTCAGGTTATTCAAGCGATTTAGATATATTTAATAGTGTACTTAAATTTTCAAGATTTGTTGTTCCTGCATCTCCCGTATCTCAAAGGATAGCTATTGAAAAATTGAATGAAAATTCAAGGTTGAATGATAGGATATTCTTGAACCACATGAGTGATTTTAAAAAAGAGGGCACTCTTGGTGCAGATAAGGATGATGTGGCGGATGGTATAAGAAAAGCATTGAATTTGGATTGTGAAATGATAGTGGCCATTGGTGAGGCAGCTACCAAGTTCAAATCCGTTATTCATGATTTTAAGGAATAGATTAATCTATTCTATAATTTGTAATTTTTTGGTGGATTGCCTGAAAAATCGGCTATGGTTGCTTTTCCAGAGACTGTAAATACCTCAAAGGTTGGATTGTCTGCAGTTTCGTATAGTGATTTAACTAATTCATTTGAATCGATTACTTTTTGTTTTAACTCAAGATTGTCAGTGAATTCGGCTTCACCAGCAATTCTTAACCATGCAAATTCGGGTGTTGCAACTACAATTTCACAGTTTGGATTTGCATCTAATTCTTTGAACATTGGTTTTGTGTTTGCAGTGCAGAAGTATGGTTTTTCATCCTCTTCAAAGTAGAATAGTATTGGTCTTACTTTTGCATTTCCGTCAAGTCCGCTGGTTGCTAGGTATATTAAATTATTTTCTTTTAAAAAGTTTATTACATCGTTCATTTTAGTTCTCCTAATATTTTGTTGTTTGTAGTTTATTTTAAAGAATATAAAACGTTTTTGTAACTTGGGGGTAACGCAGTAACCTTTTAGTAACTGCTATTACTTTTCAGATGCTCTCTCTCAATGTTTATAAATATTTAAAAGAATAATAGTAGTAAGGTATTGTAGATTTAAAAATTTGTTTAGTTTAGAGGGCTTTGTTATGACTAGTTATATTAATCATCCTTTACTTAAAAAAGATGCAATCGAATCAAGACTGTATCAGCAGATTCTAGCGGGGGATGTGCTGAAAAAAGGAAATACTATGGTTGTAGCACCTACTGCATTAGGTAAAACAATTGTGGCAATATTGGTTGCAGCCGACAGATTGAATAAAGTCAAAAATTCCAAAGTCCTTGTTTTGGCACCTTCCAAACCTTTAGCGATTCAGCATGAAGACAGCTTTAAGGAATTTTTAACTCTTCCGTGCACTTCTATAACAGGAGCTATTAAAACTGATGAGCGTGTTAAAAGGTGGGAAGAATCCAGAATTATTTGTGCCACACCTCAAACAGTCGAATCTGACTTATTGAATGGGCGTTATGATTTAAGTAGTGTTTCTCTGATTGTTTTTGATGAATGCCATCATGGTGTTGGATCTTATTCTTATGTTTATTTGGCATCAAGATATGTTCGTGAATCCAAATTTAATTTAATATTGGGTTTGACAGCATCTCCGGGTTCAGACAAATCAAAAATTAATGAAGTTTGCAAAAATCTCTATATTCAAAACATTGTTGTTAAAACAGAAGATGACACTGATGTTAAACCATATTTTAATCCGGTTGAAATTGATTGGGTTAGAATTAAAATGAGTGAAGAGTTGGAAAAAATTAAAGTCCATGTTAATAAGGCATTGAAGATTAGACTTAAAGCCTTAAAAAATATGGGTATTATTAAAACAGTTTCTGTTGGAAAAACTGATGTTCTAAAAGCTAGAGGTAGGATTCAAGGTGAAATTGCCAGAACCACAAATCCGGACAAGGATTTGTTTCAGGCCATTTCAATATTGAGTGCTGTTATCAACCTGCAGCATGCCGAAGAGTTGATTGAAACTCAGGGTGTATCCACCTTCAATAAATATGTTGCAAGGCTACGTAAAAAGAAAACTAAAGCTGCAAAGTCATTACTCTGGGATGATAATTTTTCACGTGCTGTTAAACTTGCAAGAGATGCTGAAAAAAATGGTTGGGAACATCCAAAATTAAGGGAACTATCTAAAATTCTTAAAAAGGAGCTTGGATTGGGGGATGGTCAAACTAAACTTCAGTCAACAAGATTCACAGAAAATGAAGATGACAGTTCTTCTAAAATCATTGTTTTTACCCAATATAGGGATACACTTGAAATGATTCATCAAAAGCTTGAAAAAGATGGAATTAAATCCGCTAAATTTTTTGGTCAGGCAGCAAAGGATGGCAAAAAGGGTTTAACCCAAAAGCAACAGAAAGCCATTATTAAATCATTTAGAATGGGAGAATATGACGTTCTTTTATCAACCAGTGTTGCAGAGGAAGGTATTGATATTCCTGCTGTTGATTTGGTAATATTATATGAACCGGTTCCTTCTGAAGTTAGGATGATTCAAAGAAGAGGGAGGACTGGCCGTAAAAGAACCGGTCGTGTGAAGGTATTAGTAACAAATGGAACCCGAGATGAGGCTTATTTCTGGTCTTCCATTAATAAAGAACATCATATGAAAAACCAATTGATTGATGATGATGTTTTAAAGGAATTAAATCAATCTGCAGTTCAAAGAATGGAAAACGAAAAGAAAGTTAAAGTTATTGACAAGCCCAAAAAAGAAAATGATTTCCCGATTGTTTATGCAGATTCACGTGAAGGAAATTCAAAGGTAATCAGGCATTTGACTGAAATGGAGATGGATGTTAAAATTCGATCAATGGCTGTTGGGGATTATCAGGTTAGTGATGAGGTAGCTATCGAAAGAAAAACAGCTAAAGATTTTGTCGATTCACTTATAGACAAGAGATTATTTAAGCAGGCTCGTGAATTGTCTGAAGAATTTAAAAAACCTTTATTGATTCTTGAAGGTGATGATTTATATGCGGGTATGGTTAATGCTAATGCAATTAGGGGATCTATTGCATCTATCGCATTGGATTTTGGAATAAGTATTATTCCTACTCGGAATGCTCAGGATACTGCAGCAATGATTAAGAGAATTGCAATACGTGAACAAAATGGAGAACATACTCCTGTTCAAATCAGAACTGATAAAAAGCCTGTTAGTTTGCTTGAACAGCAATTGTTTATTATAGAATCATTACCTAATATTGGGCCTGTAAATGCTAAGGCTTTATTGGAGCATTTCGGTTCTGTAGGAAATGTCATCAATGCTTCTGAAAAAGATCTCCAGGAAGTTGAAGGAATCGGTAAAAAAACAGCGGAAAATATCAGAAGTGTTATTGATTCAAAATATCTGTATTTTAAAAAAGAGATTAAGGAAAGAAAACTTCTCTAGAAGTTTTTCTTCATATACTCATAACTTTTTTTAATGGAATCGTAATCATTTACTTCGAGTATGTAGATGCCATCATAATTTTTTGACTCAAGAGTGTTGATGATGTATTTTAAATCAATGGAGCCTTCACCTAATGGTAGGTGTGAGTCATCATCACCTAAATTATCATGCACATGTACGTGTTTTATGGAATCAAAAATCATATCCTCTGGAGCATATCCTACATGGTTTGCATGGCCGATGTCCAAAGTCATATGCATCTCATTTTCTACAAGCAATTGATTCAAATCAACAATATTCTGATAAATCATTGATTCAAAGTTAGGCATATTTTCAATGGTTGCCATAACTCCTAAATCTTTAGCATAATCTCCAATTTCTTTAATTGACTGATTTGCAAATTCATAAACTTCTTTTTTAAAATACTTGTTTGCTAAAAATGATATTAATCCAGGATGAACCACTACGGCTTCAGCATTTATTTCATTTGCCAAATCAATTGAAGATTTAATCTGGGCTATTGAATTTAATCTGCTTTGATCTTGCGGGCTGGAAATATTAACATCCATGAATGGGGCATGAATTGAATACTTTAGGCTATAACTTTCCAATATCTCAGAATCGATAAATTCTGCAGGGTATTGATGTACAAGCTCTGCATATTCAATACCTAAATTTTCAATGAAATCTAAGGTTTTTTCTAGTTCAAATTCTATGCCTGCAAGTGTTGATGCTCCAATTTTCATGTTAATCTCCTATTTTCTTATTGCAGTAATTTCCAATCCCATCTCAATAGCTTCAATGATGAAATCAGAAAGTTCTATTCCTTTTTTAATTTTAATTTCACCTTTTTTGGAGGTAGTTGCGGTTAGCAGATATTCTCCATTTATATAAATGTCAAAATTCTTTCTTCCATTGTCCTTTCCCAATTCTAAAATCAACTGCTTTCTTGTATGGGTAATATCGATTTCAAATGGAGACTTATTCACTGGTTTTTCTTCAATTATTTCCACTCCAAGACTTATGCCAATACTTTCTTCAATCTCAGCAATTCTTTTACCGTTTTTACCGATGATTTTTGGAATAAACTCTTCGGGAATGTAAATATTGGCTCTGTTCGGTGATATTACTTCAACATCAACTTTTGCCTTTTTTGGAAGAATCTTTTTAATTTTTCTTAAAATTTCCTTTTCGGCAATCTTGTCGACAGCTGATTTGTGAGTTTCATCCTGACCAGTTCCATTAACCAAATCCATGTCCATTACGATGGTCTGTTCACCGTAGGTATAAATTTCGTTTTTCAAATCTCCAGTCTCAAAGTCACGAACTTCAATAACAGGTCTTGCAAGGTCGGCTTCCTTCATGCCTGTTGGAACTTTGACGGTCATTTTTGTTTCATAAACATGAGTAACTTTCCCGTTTTCAATGTAAATGCTTGTATCGACAATCGATGGAATCACTCCCAGTTCCACTCTTGAAGCAATTCTCTGGATTGCATCAATAGGTCTTGTCGCATGGACAACACCAATCATTCCAACCCCTGCCAGTCTCATATCTGCAAAAATGCTGAAGTCAGTATTTTTTCTAAGTTCATCATAGATGGTATAATCGGGCCTTACAAGCAGCAGTACATCAGCAGTATTTTCCATGCTACCTTCCAATGGACTGTATTGAGTAATATCATCAGGCAATTGCAAATCTCTTGGAGATTCCATGGTTTTTACAATTTTATTTAATTTTGATGAATAATATTTTGCAATGGCTTGTACGAATGTGGATTTACCTGCACCAGGAGAACCTGAAATCAGGATTCCTTCGGCGTTGGTTCTGATTCTTTCAAGCAATTTGTCGGATAGGTGATACTCATCCAAACTTATATTGGCAACAGGCCTTACAACAGTAATTTCCAAACCTTCAGAGAATGGCGGATAAGCTATTGAAATCCTGTATTCTCTTGATTGAACGACAAATGAACCTTCCTTTGATGATTCCAAATATGTTTTTGAATCGCTTTTTGCCTTATCAAGAATTTCATCTACAATTTCATGAAGTTGTGAGTATGTATATGGCTTGTCATCAAGCTTTACAAAGTCAATATGGCCAGGTGTTCCTTTCTTGGCCATTGGACAAACATTTTCCTTTAAATGCACTGACATTGTATTTTCATCAAAGAATCTTTCAATTGACAATTCCTTTTCAATATATTTCTGTTCAAAATAGTAAACTGGTATTCCCTGAGCTTTCGCTGTTTCGGCTTGCACCTTGTCATTTGTAAGCAATGTTCCCATTTCGGACCTTGCCAAATCTCTTATGATGCTGTCAATTTCACCGCTTTTTGCATATTTTATATCATAGTTGGTTGGACGCTTGCCTTTAAAATCAATGGCCAATTCACCTTCATATTGCATGTGTTGCAATTTTTGAAGTTCCTTTAAACCTTTATGGCCTTCACTTCTATTGGCATTGGCTTGATGTTCAAGTTCGCATACAACTGCTTCTGGCACGATGATTTCAGGATAATCCAGGTCTTCCTTTTCTACAATTTCACTTATTGCACCTATAATGACAGCACTTGTATCGGGGATTATGCGTTTCATCTTAATACACTTCGTCAGGGTTTACGAGTCTTTCAAGGATAATTTCCAAATCATCATCTTTTAAATCTTCGATGTCAACGTTTTCAGTATTCAATTTTCTAAAGAAACATGAAAGATAGCCTTCGTGACATGCTGCTCCTGTTTGTTTAATTTTTAAAACAATTGCATCCATATCACAGTCAACAAGAATCTCTTTAACTTCTTGGAAATGTCCTGAGCTTTCTCCTTTCAACCAGATCTTGTTTCTTGAAGTGCTCCAGTAATGAGCCTTGCCTGTTTCAATTGTTTTTTGGAGCGCTTCCTTATTCATGTTTGCCAACATTAAAATTTGGTTTGTGTCTGCATCTTGGGCCACAGCTGTAATGACCTTTTGGCCATTGATTTCATGTCTAAAGTTAATTTCCATTTTATTCACCTTTGATATGATTTACGATATTGTCAATGTCAACTAATTCCTGATCTCCACTGACCATGTCCTTAACGGTGACTTTGCCTTCTGCAAGGTCATTGGCACCAATAATTATCATCTTTTCAACCTTGATTTTATCGGCATAATTCATTAGTTTCTTGAATTTTTTGCCGTTTAAGTCAACATCTGTTTTGAATCCGTTTTGTCTTAATGTTTGTGTAATTTCATATGCTTTAACTCTAACGTCTGCTGAAATTGGAGCTACATAAACATCCAAGTGTGAAGGCAATTCTTCTGCATCAGTCAATTCTTCAATTGCATTCATTAATCTGTCAAAACCTAATGCAAAACCAGTTGATTCAACTTCCTGACCTCCAAAGAGCTTGACAAGACTGTATGATCCTCCACCGCAAATTTGCTTTTGAGCACCGAGTTCCGGAACATAGATTTCGAACACAATTCCGGTATAATAATCAAGTCCTCTTGCAACGCCTAAATTTAAAGTATAATTTTGAACCTGGAATGCTTCAAGAAGTGATATTAATTCTTTTAGCTGTTCAAGGGCTTCTTTTGGCTCATCATATGGTGCAATCAATTCTTCAACTTCACTTATTATTGATTTGTCTCCAACAAGGTCAATTAATTTTAATAAAATTTGATTTAATTCATCATTGTCGATAACCGGTTCATCGCCACTCAAAGATTCGATTAATAAGTCTTTGTCTCCTTTATCGATTACGACCATGATTTCCCTTTGGGTTTCAGTTGATATTTCAAAGTGTTTGAACAGTCCTCTTATAATTCCTAAGTGGTTGATATTAACGTCTGCGCTTGTAATTCCCAATGATTTGATTGCATCTGAACAAAGTGCAATGACTTCGGCTTCTCCCTGAGGAGTTTTTGCACCAATCAATTCGCAGCCAAATTGCCAGAATTGTCTGAATCTTCCTTTTTGAGGTCTTTCATATCTGAAACAGCTTCCATAGTAATAAAGTTTGATTGGTTTCACAGCTGTTTTTTCAAGTTCATTTAAGTATAATCTTGCAACAGGTGCGGTAATTTCAGGTCTTAAAGTTAATTCCCGGTCTGATTTGTCTTTGAAATTGTATAATTGGTTTACAATTTCTTCTCCGGATTTTGTTGTAAATAAGCTTAATTCTTCAAATAAGGGTGTTTTAATTTCTTGATAACCGTAACTTTCAAATATTTTTCTTAAGGTACCTTCTGCTTGTTTTCTCTTACGCATTTCTTCAAATAAGAAATCTCTTGTACCTCTTGGTCTTGTAAATTCCATTTTTACTCTCCTTGTAAATAATATATTATAATTTAACTATGTATGTACAAAGTTATATAATCTTTGTTAATCAATAGACTAATATATGAAAATTAAAGGTAGTACAAATATTGTCGGTTTAATAGGCCATCCTGTCGAGCATAGCTTTTCACCGCCTATGCATAATGCCGCATTTGATGCGTTGAACATGGATTATGCATATGTTGCATTTGATGTAAATCCCAATGATTTAAAATCAGCGATTGAAGGGGCTGAATCTTTAAACATTAAAGGGTTCAATGTCACTATTCCTCATAAGGTTGATGTAATGCAATACTTGGATGAGCTGGATGAAGTGGCCAGGTTAATCGGTGCGGTAAATACAATTGATTTTAAGAATTTGAAGGGTTATAATACTGATGGAATTGGTGCTGTAAAAGCTATTGAAGAGGTAACATCAATTAAAAATAAGAATGTTATCGTTGCTGGTGCGGGCGGTGCTTCAAGGGCGATTTCATTTTATATTGCAAAATACGGTGCTGAATCTTTAACAATTTTAAACAGAAATGAAGCTAAAGCGGAAAGTTTGGCTAGTGATGTTTCAGATTCAGGTTTGATTGGGGAAGTTGCTTATGATTCAATCAATGCAATTGGCAATTATATGGAGGGGGCTGACGTTTTAATCGATACCACTCCTTTGGGAATGCATCCTAACATCAGCGATGAACCAATCGTTAAGGCAGATATGATGGATGAGGATTTGGTTGTATTTGATGCAGTTTACAATCCAAACGAAACCGTGCTTATAAAGGAAGTGATTAAAGCAAATGCCAAACCTGTTTACGGAATCAAGATGTTACTGTATCAGGGAGCAGAAAGCTTTAAAATATGGACAGGCAAAACCGCACCTATTGACGTCATGGAAAAGGCTTTAAGAAATACACTTAATTTAGAATGATAATATGGATTTGATGTTTGATATTTCAGGATTGGCACAAGATAAGGAAGAATTTTCAACATCCAAAAAAGACGTGTTGAAATTTTTAAAGATTATTGGAGTGGATACCAGATTCATTTCATATACTTCACAAAAAATTTATATTAACAATTTAAGATTTTCAAAGTTTTCAAGAAAACGGGAAGCCACCTTTAAAAAACACTATCCCGAAATCGAAATTGTGAGAAATAGCCTCTTTCAAAAAATTTGTTCAAAATCATCAAAGGTGCTGTCTTTTGAAATCAATCCAAATTCAGTTATTTTAATGCCTAAAAACAATTTTATGGTGGAAGTGTTGATGGAGCCATACACTCGAAAGTATGGTGTGAAATTGGTTTATGAAGGGGATTATGACTATGTTATAAACCCTACAATTCTTGATGATGAGGTCAACGGCATTTTTTCAGCAATTTTTCATGGCGACGGATTGGAATTCAATAAAAAATCCGATGAAATCTATCCTTTGATTAATGTTCCTTTGGATTGGATCAACTCATTTTTAGAAATGGATGGTAAAAAGATTATTGAAAATGAAAATAATGATGAGTTAGCTACTTCCTTCATGGAATTTTTAGAAGATGTAGCTCCTCAATATCGTGAAAATGTTTTAAAGGCCTCTGAATACATTGAAAAAAAATTAGAAGCTAAAAAGTGAAACTTGTTTGTCCCCTTTCTTTTTAGATTTTTCTTCTTCACTTTCATTAACTTCGGCTTCTGGAGGTTCTTCAACTATTTCCTCTTCAGGTTCGTTAATTTCAGTTTCTGGAGGTTCTTCAACTATTTCTTCAGTTTCCTCTTCAATATTAACTTCAAATGGAATTTCTTCTTCGGGTTTGTTTTCAACTTCATTCATCATCTGATTTTGAAGTTCTTCAAATCTCCTGTCACGCTCTTCAGCCCTCATTTGACCTTTTTTCTCTTCCATTTTTTTGATGACCTTTTTAGGGATTTTTTTCTTTCTGAATCGTTTTATTTCATTTTCGTCCAAATCTAAAAAGTCAGAGATTTCCCATGCAAGTTCATCATTTGCAAACATTATTTCCAAATAGGGGAACATTGAAATGGCAATTGCATGTGAAATATGCATTTTTTCTGACATTTTTTGAGCAATTCCGTCCCTTAAGTTTCTTTTACCTCTGTTCCGTCCCATTAATGTAAATATGGTTGGTGTTTGGATTTTTGAGAATTTTTTATAGGTTTCTTTTTTTGATGAGCTTACTCCAATTCCCATGAAATCACTTGCATATTTCCAATAGCCATAATTTCTGCTGCTTTGTGCTCTTCCAAAGTATAAATCTGCTCTAGCTATGTTTTCATAAGCTTTTTTGATTTCATTTTTGTTAGTGTATTCCCTTGGAATATTTTCTGCAATGTATTCCATAACCAATGTAGGGTCTTCGTCAACCCTTAGGGCTTCCCTTACATGTAAGGGGTTTTTACTTTTCAAAACACCTGTTATTGCATTGAATATGTCTGACCTGTCGTCTTTTGTTCTAATGTTTTCAACATCTGCAGGTTCTAAAACATTTTCCTTATCTGCTAGTGACTGTAAGGTGTTTATTGCGGAACGCATATCTCCATTGGACTTTTTAGCAATCAAATCCAATGCCTTAGGATTAGCTTTAATTTCTTCTTTTTGAGCAATTTCCTTAAGTGCTTTTCTGATGCTTGGACTTCTTACCTTAGGCATTTTAATAACTGTACACTTAGGTTTTATGGATTGCAAACGTTTTGAATAAAAATCATTAGCTATCAATATCATCGGATGTTTGGAATTTTTGATGATGTCTCCGATAGCCTTAACTCCGCCACGGTCATTAGTCCCATGAATACCGTCAACTTCGTCCATGATAATTAACTTGTATTCATCACCAAAAAGGGATCTTGATGAGGATGATTCTCCTATTGTACGTTTAATTACGTCTTGGGAACGTTTATCACTTGCATTAAGTTCAATATGTTCTGAAAAATCTTTTGCAATCACTAATGCGAGTGTTGTTTTACCAATTCCAGGGGGACCAACCAAAAGCAGTGGATTTTGAGGATTACCATTTTTCCAGTTGTTAACCCAATCAATAATTATTTTCTTCTCTTTATTGTTACCAACCACTTCATCTAAGGTTTGCGGTCGGTATTTATCAGTCCATAACATTTCCATACCTTAGATAAATTTAGTTAGTAATGCTTCAAGTTGAATTCTAGGATTTGCTCCTTCTCTTATTCTAAAGTCACAATCAGCTATTGCTTCAATCAAATCAATATAAAAATCAGGTTCCATTTTTCCGTCAACAACTCTTTTGGAAACATCAGAATAAATTTGGCTAACCATGTCTTCACCGCTGGTTCCCTGTAAAACCATGGTTTCTCTTAAAATGGTTCTGGCTCCTAGGAAATCTCCCATTAATGCCTTATTAATCATATTTCCTATGTCTTGAGGTTTCGCTTTGGAAATGACTTCATAGACAGAATCTTCAGTGACGGCTTCTCCTTCGCTTGTAGCTGCCTGTAGGACATTGACAGCTTTACGCATATCTCCTTCTGCAAAGTAGACTATGGTTTCAATACCTTTATCATCAGCTTCAAATCCTTCACTTTCACAAATGAACTTTAATCTTTCAGCTATTTCTTCACCTTTTATTGGAGCAAATCTAAAAATAGCACATCTTGACTGGATTGGATCAATAATTTTGGAAGAGTAATTACATGAAAGGATGAATGATGCTGTTTTTGTATACATTTCCATTTCACGTCTTAAAGCGTGTTGAGCATCTTTGGTCATGTTGTCTACTTCATCTAAAAATATTATTCTGAATGGAGTGCCTATAGGTTTAAGTCTACAGAAATTTTTAATGTCGTTTCTTACAGTTTCAATTCCTCTTGCATCGGATGCATTCAATTCCAGGAAGTTTTGTTTCCAATATTCTCCAAGAATTGATTTTACTAGTGCAATTGCTGTTGTTGTTTTTCCAACCCCTGCAGGTCCAGTAAACATTAAGTTAGGCATGCTTCCTTCGCCAACATATTTTTCAAGTCTTGTTATGATTTGTTTTTGTCCTACGATGTCTTCTAAATTTTGTGGTCTATATTTTTCTACCCATGGTCCAGTCATTAAATCACCATTTCTTTATGTAAGATGTTTATGTTTTTTGTCAATAATTAATGTTTGCTTAATGTTTTTATATTTGAAAATATTATATATAATTCAATTGAGAGAGTACATGAAAAGTAATGTCATGAAAAGTTTAAGGTGTTAAAATGAAAGGTACATGGAAACTTAAGTTAAGAATGCTTTTAACATCTGTGATTATGTTTACAATTGTTTATTTCCTTATTTTCCTTGTCGGACGTTATTTGGGAATAAGCAGTTGGAGATTATACGCAGGTGTGAGCTTAGTAATCGTATTTTTACAGTATTGGTTTGGACCAAGTATTGTTAAACGTTCAATGAATGTAAGGCCGTTATCTGAAGCTGAAGCACCACATATTCATCAGATGGTTCAGGAATTGGCGGATGCTGCGGGTGTTCCAAAACCTGAAATTGGTCTTTCTGAAATCAACATTCCAAATGCATTTGCTTATGGAAGAACAAGCAGAAGCGGACATATTGCAATCACTCGTCCAATTTTAGGCTTGCTTGACCGTGATGAGTTAAAAGCAGTGCTCGGTCATGAAATGGGCCATATTAAACATAATGACATGGCTGTAACAGCAGCAGTTAGTGTAATTCCAATGATTTGCTATTATATTGCATTGTCCTTCATGTTTTCAGGGGATAATGATAATGGTGCAGGACTGATAATAGGAATATTAGGTTATCTGTTTTACTTGTTGGGTCAGCTATTGGTATTGTTCATCTCAAGAACCCGTGAATACTATGCTGATGCAGCAAGCGTTGAATTCGGTAACCGTCCGGCAGCATTGGTATCAGCACTTTACAAATTGTCTTACGGTGCTTCAAAATGCAGTAAGGAAACTATTGATGATGTTAATGTTAACAGGGCATTTTTTGCAACTGATGTAAATAATGCACAACGCGATGTTACAGACTTCCAGCAAATAGACTTTGATGGTGACGGAAGAATTTCCGATGAAGAGTTAAGAAAACTCGCCAACTCAGAAGTTAAAATTTCAAAAACAAGCGGAATCATGGAACTGTTCTCAACCCACCCTGATTCATTAAAAAGAGTGAAAAGATTGGCAGAACTTGAAAATTAGGTGTAATGTATGAAAATGATTTTAGATGAACGTGGAAAAAAGTATATTTTAAAGCCAGGGGCTGAATTTCAAAGCGATTTAGGCATTGTAAAGGCGGATGTATTGGACAATGCACAAATAGGGGATGAAGTAAAAAGTCACCTTGACCACTCATTTAAAATCGTAAAACCTAATGTCAATGATTTCATCGATTTGATGGAGAGAAGATGTTCAATTCTTATTAAAAAGGATATTGGGCAAGTGTTGGCTCATACAGGTTTGGGTGCAGGATCTCGCGTGGTCGATGCTGGAACCGGTGCTGGAGCTATTGCACTTCATTTTGGAAATGTCGTTGGTTTAGAAGGCAAAGTTTTTACATATGAAGTCCGTGAAGACTTTGCTGAAGTTGCCCGCAGGAATATTGATAATTTTGGAATTACAAACATCGAAGTCAAAAATAAAAACATTAAGGAAGGCATCGATGAAGATAACATTGATTTGATCTTTTTGGACTTGCCAAAGCCATTTGAAATATTTGAAGAGGTAATGGAATCATTAAATGTTGGTGGATGGCTTGCAGTTTATGCACCTTATATTGATCAGGCCGAAACTTCTTACCGTGTAGCTAAAAAATTAGGCTTTTATGATATTGAAATTATTGAAACTCTTGAGAGAGGATTGGAAGTTAGAACTCAGGGTGTAAGACCAAAAACACGTATGGTCGGTCATAGTGGCTATCTGCTTTTTGCTAGAAAATTATAACCGACTTTTCTATTTTTTTTGTATTGATTAACAATTATTTTGAACAAAATATTTTAATTGGTAAATAACATAAATATTCATGTCAATTTTTCGGTGAAAATTTATGGCTAAAACTAGGATTCAATGGATTGATCTTGTACGCGCAATAGCTATCTTGACAGTATTGTATATTCATGCTACTGATGGAATTTATATAATCACTTCAGACATGATAGTTAATTATACTTTACCTTCAAGGATTTTTAACTTTGCATCACTCTTTATTGGGCGTATTGGTGTTCCATTCTTTTTAATGATTACAGGTTATCTGTTGCTTGATAGAAGTTATGATGATGATAAGACTCGTCACTTTTGGGCAAACAATGTAAGAACTCTAATCATCATTACTGTAATTTGGACAATTTTATATGTGATTAGTTTACAGTTTGTTACTGTATTTTATGATGTCGTGAATGTTTCAGAAGCGGGAACATTGTTTTTCTCTCACATGTGGTATATGCCAATGATTATTGGAATGTATCTTTCAATGCCTTTTGTTGCAGCTGCTTTAAAACACTTTGATGTGGATACAATTTACCGTGCAACAATAGTATTTTCATTTTTAGCATTCGTTGTTCCTTTTGTTTCATTATTGTTTGATATTTTTGGAATTCAGGATGTAAATATACAGTATTCACTTGGTTTTAGTGGTGGAGCATATGGAATTTATATTATTTTAGGATATTTGGTTAAAAAAGGATACTTTAAAAAGTACTCAAGTTACAAATTAGCGCTTTTAGCTATCATTTCATTTATAATTTGCGTATTGTTCCAATACTACACATTCTTAAGAGGATATGATTTCTTCTTATGGTATGAATTCCCATTCATTTTACTGGGTTCATTTGCCTTATTTGAATTATGTTCCAGAGTAGAAACAGTAAAAGCATATAGGGGAATCCAATTTTTATCAAAGTATTCATTTGCAGTGTTTTTAATACATAACTTATTTAGGCTACCATTATTGCCATTTGTTGTGTATTTACCATTTTCAGAACCTGTAAAAGCTATTATTCTTTGGATTGTATTGATAATATGCAGTTATGCTGCTGCAGTTATTATTTATAGAATTCCGAAATTTGGAAAATATATTTTATATATGAGATAATTATGCCATTATCTCTTTTTTTATTTCTTTAAATGCTTTTTTTGCCTCAGGTATGGGGAATAATGGATAAATATGGAATAATCCTTTTCCAGTTATGAATTTAACATTAACATCATTCTCTTCGAGTTTTTCAACGTAAAGCTTAATGTCCTTGTAGAATATTTCATTATCTCCTGCAAAAATTAGTGTTGGTGCCTGATTGGCCACATTTCCAAAAAGAGGACTTACTTTATAGTCTTTAGTGTCTAGGCTTCCTGCCCAGGATTTTCCAATTTCTCTAAGGCCAATTTCTCCTAAAATCGGATCGTTTTCATCATTGTATGGGGAATTGCTCATTGAAATGTCGACCCATGGTGAAAATGTTATGATGTGATCCGGTTGGGTTAAATTGATAGTTTTTATGTATTGTGAAAATGATAATATGAATCCTCCACCTGCTGAGTCGCCCATTAATATTAAATTGGTGTTTAAATCTATCAAAGATTTATATAATTCTGTAATTTTTTCAATACTCTCATTCACGTCATGTAATGGTGCTAAAGGATAAACTGGTGCAAGGACATAAGCATCTAATTTTTTTGATAGCAAATAACAATATAGGAAGTGCTGGTAATTTATCTCGTTTACATATGCTCCGCCATGCATGAAAAGGATGGTGTTTTTGGATTTTTTATCTCCAAAGGTAAAAACTTGCATTCCATTAAAATCAACGCTTTTAAATATGCTTTTCACTGGCTTTTCAGTAGTTTGTGATTTTTTTTCCAAAAATTCATCAACTTTTTTTTGCATGACCATATAGTCCGGTTTTGTAAACTTTAAGATTGCTTCTTCAATTTTTGCAATATTTGATTTGCTCATGTTTTCACCATGATTTAATCTACATCCAACAATATCTATATTTATTATTTGATGACTTGTTTAATTAAATTATTTGTTTGTTTCATATTTTGCAGTGAAGTTAATATACTAGTAAAAATTAAAGACCCTATCTTTGATTAAATTTCATGGATGTATTGTCCACTTCGGGGTTTTCATATTAAATATCTAAAATGTTTATTAAATTGGTATTTAAAGAAAAAAAGAGGGAATAATTGAATTATTCCATGAATATTGCTGGTTTGTAAGGCATTGCATTTCTTGCCTTGTTTTGTGGGTCATAAGCATCATCGGTGTGAATAATGACTTCATCACCAATTTCTTCAGTAATGTAGTCAAGTGCATCGGTTAAAATTTCTTCTTCATTGATTTTACCGATGTATCTTGTTTTGGTCATTTCCTTACCGATTTTTTTAGCTACCATTGCGATTTCTTTTTTATCATCGTTGATGTTAGCCTGAATAGCTCTTCCCATAATTTGGCCGATATCCGGTTTTCCGACTTCATCGGCTATTTTGTATAATTCCCATTTCCAATCAGGAGCAAGATAAACATGGACTTTGGAGATATCTCCTTTAACCATTTTCTTGATTTGTGTAATATCTTTTATGATATTCTGCACTAATTCTTCTGATTTTTCAATTTCTAAACTTACAAGTTCTGAATCATATTCCGGCCAGCTTGCTTCACTGACAAAGCCTTCTCCACCGTATTTGCTCCATAATTCCTCTGAAGTGTGTGGAGTAAATGGTGCTAAAAGCCTAATCCAGTTTTCTAAAACTGTGGATAAGACATAAATTATTGCAGGATCCTGTGAATCGATTAAATGTTTCACACGATATAGGTAATGGTCTATATCTTTTTTAAGTAAGAATAGGGAATCTTGTAATGCCTGTCTTGTTTGGAAAACTTCCAGTGCTTCTGTAGCGTTTTTAATATGTTGATTAAGTTGGCTTATCATCCATAAGTCAATTGTACGGGTAAGCTCTACTTTTTCAATATTGCTTAAGTCGAGTTTGGAACCTTTGATTTCTTCAATATTTGCTGCAAACTCTCTAAACCATTCAAGTCTTCTTTTTGTTCCTAAAACTTCTTTTTCTCTCCAGTCAAAGTCTTGCCATGGTTCGGCAGAGGCCATTAAGAATAATCTTACTACATCTGCAGTGTAATCCTTGATAGCATCCTTAAGTAAAATAACATTACCTTTTGATGAAGACATCTTGTTTCCTTCTAAAAGACCCATTCCAAAGACTACAGTTCCTTTTGGCCATTTATCTTTTGGATAAATTGCACTGTGGTGGAACATCAGGAAACTTAAGTGATTTCCTACTAAATCTTTTGCAGATAACCTCCAGTCAAGAGGATACCAATAGTTAAATTCATCCTGGATTTCTTTGACTTTTTCTGCAGGCACTGTAATGTCTCCGGAATCCTTATCTAAAAGTACCTTATCAAAGAATGCTCTGTTCAAGTCATCAGGATTCATGTCCCTTAGGTATTTTGCAATTGAATAATATGACATGTAGATGGTGGAATCAGTTAAAGGTTCGATTAACCATTGATTGTCCCATGGAAGTCTTGTTCCAAGTCCTACTTTTCTAGAACAAGCCCAATCGTCTAGCCAGTTGAGATAATATTCAAAGTTATTTTTGATTTCATGGGGGATGATTGTTTCTCCTTCTAGGACTTCTAAAGTCTTTTCGGTCCATTCTTCATTTCCATATTTCATGAACCATTGGTCATCCATGATTTTAACAACACAGTTGTTTCCGCATCTGCATACAACAGGCCTTTCAGCAAAGTCATACATGATTGTAGCCATGTTGTCGTTGATTAATTTCTCTTTTAACTCTTCACGAGCGAAACGAACTTTCATTCCACCAAAATCAGGAATGGATTCGATTATTCTTCCTTTACTGTGTTGCTGTTTGTATAATTCATTGGTTGCTTCGTGTAATTTTTCATCGTTTTGGTCTGTAATTCCAAGCCTTTCAATAATGTCTGCAGCAGGAATTTCTCCATATCCCTTAAGGGTACATACTGGAATTGGCTCTACATTTTCAATAATTCCGCTTAAATTATATTTGGCTATTAATTCATCGTTATTTTTCAAGTCTTTTAGTGCAATGTAGTCTGCTGGAGCATCAGCAGGTTCGGAAAATACAACACCACTTCCGTATGATGCACTTACAAAACTGGCAGGGAATATAGGTAATTCATCTCCAGTAAATGGATTTGTTGCCATTTTACCAATTAAATCATTAGGATTAATTTCTGAAATGATTTCTAAATCTTTGATTTGGTTCGATAAGTTGTAGTGAGCTTCTTTTGTTATAACCCAATTTTCACCATTTGCATTAGCTAAAACATATTCCACATCGGGATTTAACCAGATGTTGGTAGCACCGACAATGGTTTCTGGCCTAAGTGTTGCGGTAACTAAAATTTTATCTCCTATTGGGAATTTTAAAAGGGTGAGTTCATTAACTCCTACACCTTCTCCTTCAAGCAAGTCATGGTCTCCAACAGGGTTGTCACAGTTTGGACAGTATTTTACAGGATGTTCTCCTTTTGCAACTAATCCTTTTTCGTATAATGTGGTTATTTGCCATTCTATGAATTTTTTATAGGTTGGATCAATTGTCCTAAATTCTCTTCTCCAGTCAATTGAATAACCCATTTCTTCCATTACTTCATGATATTCTGTTGAGAAGTATTTTACAATAAATTCTGGGTCTTCTAATTCTGGCAAAGTCTCTTTTGGCACACCGTGAACTCTTTCATATAAATCAAGTGTCCAAGGATCTTTTCTTTTAATCCTGTCAGCTATTCCAATAACTGGTGCGCCTGTAACGTGCCATGCCATTGGGAATAATACGTTATAGCCTTCCATTCTTTTAAATCTTGCATAAACATCAGGCACGGTGTAAGTACGGCCGTGACCAATATGCATTGCACCACTTGGGTATGGGAAAGCTACTGTAAGGAATAATTTTTCTCTTTCATCAGGGTTAGATTCAAATAGCTTTGCATCTGCCCATTTTTTCTGCCATTTCTTTTCAATATTTTCGCTCACTAAATCACCATTTTATAAGATTGTTTTTTGAGGACTTTCAGGAACTTTGCTTTTATGTTCGTTCCTGATTATCTTTTTAATAATCATATCAACATCATCTTGTGAGATTTCTAAATTTTGTGAAATTTCACTAATTTCTTTATCATTTTCACAGTATTCATAAAGAATTTGGTCAATTAAATCATACGACATTCCAAGTTCAGCTTCATCGGTTTGATTATTCCATAATCCCGCACGAGGGGGTTTATCGATAATTTCTTGCGAGATACCCATAAATTCGCTTAATCTATAAACATCAGTTTTGTATAAATCTCCAATCGGTTCAATATCACATGCACCATCTCCATGTTTTGTAAAGTAGCCGATTAAAATTTCACTTTTATTTCCGGTTCCGCTAACGAGGTAATTTTTAGTATTTGCATAGTAATAAATGATTGACATTCTAATTCTGGCTTTAAGGTTTCCAATAGCCAAATTATTCTCTTCAAGTTGAGTCATTAATAAAAATTCATTTAAGATGCTGTCAATAGCTATTTCTTTGTAATCAATTCCTAAACCTTGAGCTATTGAAATTCCGTGAAGTTTGTCTTCTGTTGGTGTTGTGGTAGATGGCATTATTATTCCAAATACATTTTCTTTTCCAACAGCTTCACATGCCAAATATGCTGCCAATGTTGAATCAATTCCTCCACTTAAACCAACAACAATTCCGTCGGTTTTAGCTTCGTTAACTTTAGATTTAATGAAATTAACAATGTCTTCTTTTGTTTTTTCTTGATTTATTTTTGGAATTTCGCTAATATTTTCACCAACCTTTTAATCATTTATACATTAAGTGGTTTGTATTTATTACTTTATAAACTATATCATGGATGTAGGGATTGTTTCAAAAAGCTTTTCTTACTGGATATGAAGTTGGTTTCAAGCCATATCGGTGAAAAATAATTTTGAATAGAAGGCTATGTTTTTTTGTAGGTGATAGTATCCAGTTTCCAGTTTAAAAAAATTTGAAGGTCAAAAAGTGAAATCATTTTGATTATTAATGATATCTAAAATCACATTTTAACCATTTTCGTATTAAGAACCAGCACAGGATGGAATATTTTTTTTGGATTTGTTAAGAAGATATTTTAATAAGATATAATAAGCAATGGCAAATGTAACTTCACCTATTAATATTCCCAGTAAAACACAAACTCCGTGTTTGAATATCGGTGCCAATAATGTCACTATTGAAATTTCGTAGATAATGATTCCAATTGTAAAGAATAATTCATGATAACTCTTTCCCATTCCATCCAACATTTTTTCTGACATTACTGAAACCTCATTGAATGGAATGATTATAATAGCTGCAAGGGCAATGTAAAATACTGATTCTGGTGCGCCTGTAACTGAAAACAAAGCAAAACCATAATCTCTAATAAAGAAGAATATTATTGTTGAAATAATTGCAAGTATTATGGCTTTTTTAAGCACATAATGATATAAATCCTCTAGTTCATCAATTTTATTGGCTCCGTATAAATGTCCACTGACACTTACCAATCCTCTACCAAATGCTTTTTGTGGGGATACCATTATGGATTCGATTCTTGATGCAGTTGAATAAAGCAGTACACCAATTTGGCCAAGCTGTTCGATTAAAATCTTATTGAAGAAGAGCATGGAAATGCACCATAAACTGTCTGTTAAAAAGTTTGGAAGGGCTACAATGATTATGTCATAAACAATTCCTGGCTTGAAATACTTGAAATTTATTGGAACTTCGGATTTTCCACTTAAATACCAATATAATAAATAAACAGCTGTAACTCCTGAAGATAATATTGTAGCATATGAAACACCACTAACTCCCCACCCTAAAACGAATATGAAAATAGGATCCAAAATTAAATTCAGGACGTTTGTTAGAATAAGTAATCTGGTAGGAGTTTTTGAGTTTCCTTCGGCCTGCAGTGTGTTTGCAAAGAAATTGGAAAAGATAAAGACAAATGGACATAAGAATATTGGAGTCAAATACTGCATTGACAGCTCCATTGAAGAAGTTGCTCCCATATAAGTTAAAATGTCCTCTAAAAAGAATGTAGATATTATAACAATAAATCCAATTAGTAAACAGGCTGCAATACCATGCAAAATCGAATTATAGGTGTCTGTGAAATCGTTATCCCCTATTTGCCGGGACATTATTGAATTGGTTCCAATGCCTATTGACTTTCCAAAACTTATAATCAATGTAACCAATGGCACTGCAACTCCTATTGCAAAAAATGATTCTGCATTCATTTGAGATACCCAAAATACATCAACAAATGAGTATCCTGCTTCAAAAAGTGTGAGAAGAAGTAATGGAGTAGTAAACTGCCAGAAGGCTTTTCTTGGATTTGAATTAAAATCTACATTATTGACCATATTAATTATTTTTGTTTACTTAAGTATAAACTTTATGAATTAATTAAATAAAATTAGAAAAATTTCTTGATGCAGATTCTACAACGCTTTGCACGAATTTAACTTTTTTATTTACCATATTGTAAAATTTAATTCCTTTGAAGATATTTAACCGATTTGTTTTCCGCAGTTTTTTAATGTAAAATATTTATTTTGGGTATTGGGATGATATCATAATAATTATATATTAAACAAATTATTATAAAATATATTGAGGAACAATTTATGAGTGAAGACTTTCGTTCAAAAGGTGGTAAAAAAGCAGCTATTGTGGCTGTTATTGCAAATTGCTTTTTGACTATTTTAAATATCTCTGTTGGATTTATATGTGGGAGTAGTGCATTAATTTCTGAAGGAGCCCATACATTTTCAGACATAATTACGACGATTGTTGCATATATCGGTTTTTATTATAGTCAAAAACCTGCAGATTCGGAACATCCAATTGGATATGGTCGTGTAGAAGCTTTAAGCGGATTGTTTATTGTATTGTTCTTGTCTCTTATCTCATGGGAAATTATTGAAAAAGCTGTTAAGCAGATATTTTTCAACCAGACTTTAACTGTTCCGGATATTCATGTCGCCATTATGGCTGTTGTAGGAATCTTTGTTAATTTTGTAGTCAGTAGCTACATTATTCGTATGGGAAAACAAATTAATAGTCCTGCCATTGTTGCCGATGGTCAACACCAAAGAACTGATGTATTTTCATCAATTGCAGTATTAGTTGGTGCAATTGTTTCAAATATGGGATATCCAATATTAGATCCAATTGTTGCAATAATCATTGGTTTATTGATTTTCAGACTTGCAGTAAAGCTTTTTATAATTAATTTCAATTATCTTATTGGTAAAGTCCCATCTGAGAGTTTCATTGATGAGATAAAGGATATTGCGAATAATGTACCTAATTCTCAAAATGCACATGAAGTTAAAGTAGATTATATGGGAAATTATGCTTTTGTTTCATTGCATATTGAAGTTGATGGTGATTTGTCAGTATCTGAGGCCCACAAAATCGCTCATGAAGTTCAAAATAGGATTCTTGAAGAAAAATCAGAAGTCAGATACGTGGTAGTTCAAACTTGTCCAATTGGTCTGGATAATGACTATAATCAATGAATAATTAATCTTAAAATTCTACATGTTTTTTGGATTTTTTAGATATTAAACGTGCAAGAATACCACGACTTCTGTAAGTCGTGGCGATTCAATGGACATGTTCATAAGATTAAATCAACCGTCTTCTAGTTCATCAATTGCGTGGATAATTTCAGATACTAGCTCTTCAAATTTTCGATCTTCCCTATTTCTTGGATGCTCCAGTTTAACTTCAAAAATTTCCTTGATTCTTCCGGGTCTTCTGGAAAGAAGGATAATTTTATCTGATAAAAATACTGCTTCATCAATATCATGTGTAACGAAAAGGATTGTCTTATGTTGTTCTTTACAAATTTTATGAACTTGTTTTTGTAGTTTGTGTCTTGCCTGAACATCCAATGCACTAAACGATTCATCCATCAATAAACTTTTAGAATCATTAATTAATGATCGAATTATTGCAACTCTCTGTTTCATACCTCCGGATAATTCATGAGGATAGCTATTTGCAAAATCTTTTAGTCCAACACTCTCAAGATACTCCATTGCACGTTCCTTACTTTCTTTTTCAGGTTTCCCATTGATGCCTAATCCAAATACTACATTATCAATGACATTTAACCAAGGATAGAGAGAATAGTTCTGGAATATAAAACCTCTTTCGTTGGAAGGTCTTGTTACTATTTTTCCATCATCTTTAACGGTACCTTCTGTAGGATTTTCAAACCCTTCTATTATACGCAACAATGTTGTTTTTCCACAACCTGATGGACCTACAAAGGAGATGAATTCTCCGGTTTCAATAGTAAGGTTAATATCCTTTAATGCAGTTACGTCTTCTTTACCTTCGCCTGATTCAAAAACTTTCGATACATTTTCTATTTCAAATGTCATATTATCACCTTACCAGAATATTCTTTCCTGTACCTTTGAAAAAATATAATCAAAAATTATACCGATTACACCAATTACCAACATTCCAACTACTGTTGAACCTGTATCAAATAGGTTGGTGGATGTTAAAATCATATACCCTATACCTGAACTGGATCCAATCATCTCACCGGAAATTGTACACATTAAAGCAATACCTATTGCCACTTTAAGTCCGGATACAATATACGGAACGCTTGACGGCACGATTACTTCAGTTAACATCTGTGAATTAGATGCTCCAAATGATTCTGCTGCTTCTATTAAAACAGGATCGGTTCTATGTACTCCATCAATTGTTGAAATCAGTATTGGAAAAACACATCCCATGAAAATTATGAATACTGCAGGTCCTACACCAATACCGAACCATATTATTGAAAAAGGAATCCAAGCAATTGGAGGGATAGGCCTTAAAATACTGATAACTAATCTACATAATCTTTCTAATCGTTTAAACCAACCCAACATTATACCCAATGTTATACCTACCACTGATGCCAGCAACATACCAAACAATACTTTATAGAGTGTTTCAAGGATATCTCTAAAAAGCTGACCTGAAACAACTAACTTGACAAATGAATTTGCAACATCTGTTGGTCCGGGAAACATGAAACTTGGAATCAGTTGAAATACATCACAAACCAGATACCAAATTATTATTAAAATAACTGGTAATATTATCATCTCTCTACTATATTCTTCTCTCAAACTATTCATGTTAAAACCTTCCAGTAAACATTAGATAAATTTAGATTTCCGAAAATAACTTTTCCTGAGGTATATCTCCATTAATTATTCCCAAATCTTTTTCAATATTTAAGAAATCATTCACATTTTTCTTATAGGTGTCGTTTAAATCACTTACCCATTTGATATGTTTTAAACTTTCTTTTTCAATTTCAGAATCAGGAACGATATGTGGTGGTAAATATTGCATCACTCCTTCAGGATTTGCTTCTATTTTCTCAGTTGCTCTTTTATGAATATCTAAAATCTTTTTTGCTTTGTCAGGTTCTCCTGATATAAATTTTTCATTCATAATTACAACACAACATGGATGATCCGGTAAAATATCTTCAGAGCTTTCCACCAAAGTCTGATTATTAATTTCTTTTGAAATTGTAACATAAGGTTCATATGTTAACATTGCATCAATACCATCAGTCTTTAATGCATCATTCATTGAAGAAACTTTCATAGTGGGACTTTCAATATCAGAAGTACTTAGTCCGTTTTTCTTTAAATCATATTTTAATAATACACTTTGTATTGATGCTTCACCGGGTGTAGCTACAGTCTTACCTTTTAAATCAGTTATGGACTTAACTGAGGGACTATGGGAAAGCAAACCGCTTCCCTCATTTTGAGCTCCTGAAACAATTTTTACAGGCACGTCTTTAGATATGGAATATATTACTGGTGTTATTCCAACATAACCAGCATCCAATTCCCCGCTGGCCATTGCACTCATCATATCTCCACCATTATTATATTCATAGAATTCCACATCAATTCCTTCATCTTTAAACATTCCTGTAGCATTTGCGACAAATAATGCTGCATCATGATCTGTAGGCAAATATCCGATTTTAACAGTTTCTGTATTTTCACTGGACATGGCATATAATGTAAAAATAATTAGTAAAATAACTGCTATCATTATAGTTAATCCAATAATTTTTCTATTTTTTGACATGATATTAACTCCTAAAAATATGGATTATCATTTGTTTAGAAACCATGATTATATTTTAGGAGTATTTCAAATAAGTAATTTTTTTATTAAAGTTTATTCTATATTTGTTGTTTATTTGAATATTTCTTTTCTAAAAAGTAGTTAATTATAAAATAAGGGGAAATAAATCTTATTTTACATAACTAAAGTAAAATAATTTACAATATCTAAAAAACTAAATGATGAAATAGAAAAACGAATCTGCAAACAATCTAAACCA
Source organism: uncultured Methanobrevibacter sp. (assembly GCF_900314695.1). Lineage (NCBI taxonomy): Archaea > Methanobacteriati > Methanobacteriota > Methanobacteria > Methanobacteriales > Methanobacteriaceae > Methanobrevibacter > uncultured Methanobrevibacter sp. Next base: position 71,094 of record NZ_OMWD01000001.1, read on the forward strand.
ATCAGGTTGATTTCATTGAAGTTCTTAAATTGTTGATTAAAGCTAACTAAATCAGTAATATTTGATTCCTGCATTGTTGGAATAATACTTGATTTTTGAAACTTAATTTTGTTTTTTTGCTAATTGGTTCCAACAATTCCTTTGAAATATCGAATGTTTTTGCAATGTAGTTGAAAATAGTGTACTCATTTAATATTTCAAAACTATCAATCAGACCATATTATATTTCTTCAGCAGAATCAATGTTAAGTTTTCTGCCAGATAGGGTTAAAACTTCATTTAATACATTGTTGTTGATGTAGCAGTCTTGTGAGAGAATATTCTCAGCTTCTTCTAATCTTAAAGAATTCTCATGTAATTCATCATTTGAATATATTAAATATCATAAGATGAAAAATAGAATATGCAAGAATTTCTATAATAACTAACTTTATATACTATAAGAAATTAAAATTACATTTAGTAACTAAAAGTTAGTAATTGGAATTTCGATTACTTACCATTTTTCCGTGGACAACTTACAGGATAATATATTTTAATTATCTGTAATAAAGATTATTATATTCTCCATTTCCTAATTCTATTTTAATTTAATTTTATATTTTTATCAATTCTTTTTGCATCTTAAATTTTATATGTGATGTTTTTCTCACTACAATTTTACCAATTGGCTTCAACAAGCCTTAAATAATTTATAACACATATATGTTCTCTTGAAAGGCCTCAAACTATAACACATTTTTGAAAGGAGGTGAATAAACATGAGAATATTTATTATATTCACTGTTTATTTATTAATCAGAGTAGTTTCACCGTATGGCTATTCTGGTGTTCTTTTCATGCGTCTGAATGGAGGTGAAAAAAGTGGGGTTGATTATATTCCTCATTGGATCATATTGGCCGAATATTATGGCACTAATGATTCTGATAAAATATAGGAGATAACGACTCAAATTTTCACCTTCTAAATGGCAATTAAATATAAACAAGTCAATGAGGGGCTTTGAAAACTAATGTTTTCGTGAGGCCTTTTCCTTGAGATAGCCACTATTTAATTGTCTATTTTTTAAAATTAGTTAAGTTTATATATTTTATTTAATAATAGTATTATACAAGAGATTTACTTTTAAGTAAACCTCTATTAAGACGCAAAAAATGTATTATTAATGTCTAATACGGGATATTGTAGAGATTTTTCTCTACAATAGGACATTAATTTGAATTTTTTTTAAGAACCCGAGTTTTTCAACTAAAAACATCACATACTAAGATAAACTAACTGCATCTGATTATATTGTAATTGTTAGTTAATTTGGTGGATAAAAATATGGACAAAAGTTTAAATGAAATTATGAAGACTAAATGGATGTATTTGAATGAGAATGAACTTAAATTTTATTCATTGGGCATTTTTATAGAATGCATCTGTTTGAGTGTAGTTATTTCAATAATATTAAATTTATTGTTCAAATCTGATTTTATGCTCTGCATGTCAGGGTTTACTATTGTTAGTATCATGTTTACTATTTTAATATATAAACGTGACTTTTTTGATGAAAAATTTGAATTATTTTCTCCTGATTTATTGCAAGGCACTAATCAAGGATTAATCCTATTTTTATTTGTATCATCATTTTTGGTATCTTGGGGCTTTTTTTGCGCGGCTTTAAAATATGGATTATATAATGCCATTGCATTTTCTTTAGCAGTATGTTTTCCGGGAATTTTCCTGCTTTTAAGAAGAAATGTATACTCTAATGAAAACAACAACTCATTTTATGATGGTAATGGTTATCATCCACTTTTTCATTGGGTTTTAGGTATTACTGTAGGTTCTGGGCCTTTGGGTGTCTCTTTAACTAATTTTTTAAAAGACATGTTTGTTAAAGGTTCATTTTTGAATATTGACTTAATTTCGGTTGTATTGGCATTAGTTTTAGAATGTTTTGTTCTTTCCCCAGATGTTGCAAATAAGATTTTACCATTTGAATTAAAAAGAATTGAAGGTATGAAAAAATTTATTTTAATTTCATTAGGTTTAATGATGATATTACTACTTTTTAATATGATAATTTAACATTTATCTATGAATTATTCTTAACAAACTTAATTTTCATGGTTTAAGGATTTAAGAAATAGTATTCGTAATTTCAACAATAAATTATGGTAATTATTTAAAATAAAGTGTTAATATTGAAATTGATGATTGCAATAGTGCTAAAATAACTAACTTTATATACTATAAGAAATTAAAATAACATTTAATAACAAAATGTAAGTTTAATAAAATCTTACTATTCATGATTTCGCTTGGCAAAAATATATGAATGGTAAGTATATGGAATTTAAACCTACACTAAAAGTAAGTTTATTACGGAGGTAGATTTTTATGGCTTTTAAAGATTATTTCAAATTTAATAAAGATAAAACAACATTTATTTTCATTGGTGGAAAAGGAGGAGTTGGAAAAACTTCTGTTTCTTCCGCTACAGCATTATGGCTAGCTGAACAAGGTAAAAAGACTTTAATTGTATCAACAGATCCTGCTCATTCTTTATCTGATTCTCTTGAAGTGCCGATTGGCAGTTATCCAAGAGAAATCAAAACAAATTTATTTGCAGTTGAAATTGACCCTGATGTGGCAATGGCTCAAAAGCAAGCACAATTGGATGCTCAAAAGGCAGCAAATCCTGATGATTCTGGAGGACTTTTGGGAATGGACTTTTTATCTGACCAATTGGACATGGCATCATCTTCACCTGGTGCTGATGAGGCTGCTGCATTTGAAATGTTTATGGCTGTAATGAATTCTGATGAATATGATGTTGTCGTTTTTGATACAGCACCAACTGGACACACTTTAAGATTATTGTCCTTCCCTGAAGTTATGGATTCATGGGTTGGTAAAATGATGATGCTTAAAGCAAAATTGGGCGGAGCAACTAATGCTTTAAAGAAAATAATGCCGTTTATGGATGCTGTTGATGACCCTCAAACTTCCGAAGATTTAAAAAGAACTAAGGAAGAAATTGACAAGGCAAAAGAAGTGTTGGCTGATCCTGATAGGACAACATTTAAAATGGTTGTCATTCCTGAAGAAATGTCTATTTATGAATCTGAAAGGGCACTTGAAGCTCTTGGAAAATATGACATTACTGTTGATAGTGTTATTGTAAATCAGGTAATGCCTGATATTTGCGATTGTGATTTCTGCCATTCAAGACACAAATTGCAGCAAAAACGTTTGGCTTTAATTGACCAAAAGTTCCCTAATCAACATGTGGCTGAAGTCCCATTGTTCAAGGACGAAGTTAAAGGTCAGGAAAAATTATTGAAGTTGGCTCATATATTATATGATGACGAAGACAATGATGAAGTAGCACAAGAGGCTATTGCATTATAAAAAATAAAATAAGTTAAAATAAATTAATATTTTAACTTTCATTCCTCTTTTTTTGAAAACCATTCATAAAATCTCACTATTGCAATTATTCCAAGTATTGTTGTACAGATAGTAATGCCGTTAAAGGTCAATATTTCATAGATTAATGAAATGATAAATGCTATATCTAATATCTTTAATGTGGTGCTTTCTTTTTTGAATTCTTCAATTAATCTCATTTTAACCTCCATTCCAACTTTTATCCCAATATTTGGCAGGCATACTTATAGGCAGACAATATTCTTCATCAAAATATTCGTATGTTTCTGATTTGGTTAACTTTTTAGTTTTTCCGTTGCTAATGTATACGGCTTTATTTCTGTCCAATGTCAAGTCATTTTTTATTTTTACTTCAATATAATCATAACCCCCATTTTTGTTTGGTATATTGAAGACCTTTTTCCCTTGAAGATATCCTGGCCTTGTAAAAGTGCATGTATCCATTGCTGCATGCCATTCTTTTTTATTTATAACCTCGTCTCTTAATGTTGTCCCAACATTTTGAACGATTATCATTGTCGAAAATAATCCCATGCATACTGCCGGTGCACCAGTCAGTATTTTATCCAAAGCGAATTTGATTCCAACATAAAGCATTTGACTTACAGGTTTAGCATTACCTATTAAATCCTCTATTCCTTTATAAAAGTTGTTCATTGTATCTCTGATTCCGGAAATTATGTCTTTAGGAATTGTTAAAACCCCGCAACAATCTCCGCTTGTCGAAATTGCTGAGCCTTTGTATGTTGCATTGGAGTGAGTTACAATAACGTCTGATACTCCGCTGGTGGTGTTGAGGATGATTGCTGAAGTATCATCTTCTGTAAATATATAAATCATTTCGCCAAGTTGTGTTATGCTGAATCTGCCGTTTGCCATGGCGTTTAAAACATTGTCAAGGGAATTTGTCGTATTGTCCATGTATCTCCATGCAACTTTTGAAATCGAATAATCTTCCAGATTTGGCAGATTCATTGAATTGATTAATCTAAACAGCGTGATGTTATTTTTTTCTCCTTTAACATCCATTCCCATGTCTGCATTTAAAATATGCAGGTATGTATCGTCAAGATTTATTCCGCCTAAAATTGTCAGTGCATTTCCACGTTTCCAATTGACATTAAAATCTTTTGCATATTTATCTGCTAACTCATCTGCAAGCCAAGCGGTTTCAAGTGATGCTAAATGCATCCCATATAAGTTCATTAATCCAAATTTTGTTATATAATTTGAATTTGCATTGACCCAGCTTTCAAGAATCTTTTGCGTAATTCTCTCATTGACAATTGTGTAGGACTGCAAAACTTCAAAGCCATAGTTTTTGCGGTATTTTTCGCTGAGTCCATAACTTATAGTTTCAGTTTTTTCAAGTGCTTCCTTTTTATTGATGTTGAATGATGTGATTACTTCTTCCTTTGAAATATATCCTACTACATAATTTCCAAACAAGCTGAATTCAACAGGTTTTAGGGTATTTGCAAATTTTACACTATTTTCGTCTATGTCGTTGTAGTTTAGGTTGTAAATGGTTTTGCCGTAAAACTTTGACAGGCTATATTTTAAGCCCATCTCATCAAATGAAAGTGTTTTGAAATTCACTTTTGCGGTTACTTTATCGTTTTTTGTGTACGTTAATGTTTCAAAGCCGTCAATTCCCTTGTCTGCATATATTCCAAACATTTCCACATTGTCGCTTGTTGTGTCTCTGTATTCAATTTCAGTAAATTTTCCAGAATCATATATTAAAATTCCATTTCCTTTTAGATTATTTTTATTCAAATCACTTTTTACTCCGCTGTTGTCAAATGGAATTAAATAGGTTTTATAACCAAGATTTGTGGCATCATATCCGCTGATCTGACCAGTAGTAAATTTATATGTGCTGGAACCGATTTGTATTACAAAATATTGGTATTTTGGTAATTTTATTATGCCGTCAGTCCCAGTTTTGAGAGAATATACTGAATTATGAAACACGTAGGGCATTGTCACATTAACATGGTTTGGAATTTTAAATGAATGCGTAAATTCACTATGTTTTATTAGTTTGTTGACAGTTATCTGGTTTGTAGATTTTAGACTGTCATATTCTGTTGTTATTGTATATTTTCCCACGCTCAATGAAATCGGAAGGGTTGCAATTCCGTTTTTATCAGTTGTTTTTGTATAACTTTTCCCATTAACTTTTAGTGTTATTTTTTTATTTGGCGATGCCTTTCCGTTGCTGTTCAGAATTTTAACGCTAAATTTGCCTGTATTTCCTTCACTCATTGTCAAATCCTTTGTTTCAATCAATGATTTAATCGTGATGGTTTTTGAAATTGTTTCAGATGTTTTCGGATTGATGGAACTGATGATGTATTTTCCCGGGTTTAAATTTATGGATAATTTTCCAACGCCCTTTGAATTTGTTTTAACTGAATATGTTTTGCTGTTTAGTTTAAATTTAACAGCAGTGTTTTTTAATAATTTTCCCTTTATGTCATAAAAGGTGGAATAATATGCTTTTGTATTTTTATAGTATTTTGTTAAATCGCTTGATTTTACTGTGCTTTTTATTGTGACTGTGCTTTTTGCAGTGCTTCCTTCAAATTCGCTATTGCCGCTGCATGTACTTAATACAGTATATCTTCCGCTGTTTAAGTTAAGATTTATAGATACTTTTCCCTTGCTGTCTGTTGTCTTTGTGTATGTCTGGCCGTTAATTTGAATTTTAATTTTAGCATTTTGGATTACTTTTTTGCCATATGTTAATGTTGCTGTAAATTTGGTTCCATCTTTATAATACATTTTTACATCAGGTGCTGTTAATGTGGTCTTTTTTTTAACAACATTCGATGTCTTTGCTGTAGTTTGACTAACACTTAGCGTATCTTCGCTATTTTTCGAGGTTAATGTTTCACTTTTTATCTTGTCATTATCTTCTACAGTTAATGTTTTGGTATTTTCATTTTCAACACTTATTTTTGATGAATCAGGGCTATTGTCAACACTTATTGTGTTGTTTTCACTTGTTGCAGCAGAAACTGCAGATATTAAAAAAATAAATAAGAAAATGAAAAAAATTGTGTTTATTTTTTTATTCATAGTATCTACCTTGTTGTTAATTTTTTAAAAATTAACAATCAAAGTATGATTTCTAGAATATAAATGCTTTAATACTTAAAACAAATAGTAAATGACTTTTAAAATGGTTTTTAAGGATAAATAATCCTATTTGATAATCATAATGCACATATATGTAAATTCACTTTGAGCAATATCTTTCAATGATGACTCAACAATTCTTTCGTTTGGATAACTTAATCTCTCACAGACCACAACTTTTCTATCTTTGCTAACTCCATTGTCCAGTAAAAATTGAGCCATGTCTTTCACTTTTCTAGATGGGAGTGCAATGGTGGTTTTTCCATTGTTTATGACTGGTAAGATATCTTCTATATTCTCTCGCCCATGAAAGGTCATCACATTCGCATTATCCCATTGGATGTGGTTTTTTGCAGCGGCCAGCTGAAGTGAACTGATTCCAGGAACAACTTCGATGCTTTCATTGTCAAATCCTTTTTCGGCTGAAATTCTCAAAACTGTGTTTAAGACACCTGAAAAACCAGGATCGCCGGTTGACAATATTGAAACGGTGTTGCCATCCAAAGCCAATTGAACACCTTCCTCTAACTTATCCAACAAGTCCTTTACATTGAATGCAATTTTATTGTTAACATCATCAAACAGTTCAATTGCTCTTGTACTTCCAACGGTGTAATCTGATGTTTTAACAGTATCGATTGCCTTTTTTGTTAAATATTCGCTTGAACCGGGGCCTATTCCAACAATATAAATTTTGCCAGTCATTTTAATCATCAATTTTTAATGTATGTTTAAAGTTATTTTTTAATTCATTTTTAGTTTCTTCAGAATAGATATTGTCGTCATCGTCATTCAGGGTAAACATTGCTAATTCATAAACGATTCTATTCGTGGATTTCCCATATTCGGTTAGATAATATTCTGTGGTAACGGGTGTGGTATTTAAAACCTTTTTTTCAATTAATCCATTTTCTTCCAATTCTTTTAAACAGTTGGATAATACTTTATTGCTCAATTTAGGTTTATCTTCTTTAAATTCTTTAAAATGTTTTTTTCCAAAAAACATGTCCCGAATAATTTGGATGCTCCATTTCTTGCTAATGAGATTTAGTGTTCTATCCACAGGACAAACTATTCTTTCGGTGTTCATAATTAAAAATTGATTAAATTATTATATAAATGGTTACTTTTTTCTCACCTGGTTTCCTGAAAGTTACAAAAATCATTTAAATACCTAAATTAAATTATTATTAACGAATTTGGGAGGGATTAGGATTAACAGAGAAGAGCAATTGGATTACTTGGTCAACTACTTGATTGACGAATGTGGAGAAGATATTGATGTTCCTGATGATTATTATTCAAAAAGGTCTTTACTTCGCGCATTGATGAATGTAAGGTTGCCAATGGAAATATCTGAAGAGTTTTTAAATGTTCAGGATGAATTTTTAACCTATGAAACATTAAACAAGGATTTAACATCAGTTGGTGATATTGATGATGTTAAAGGCAAAATAATATTGTGGCAGGGAGACATTGTAACATTAAAGGCAGATGCTATTGTAAATGCTGCAAATTCAAAGTTATTGGGCTGTTTTATTCCTAATCATAATTGCATTGACAATGTAATTCACTCTGCGGCAGGATTACAGTTAAGGGATGAATGCAATAAGATAATGCAAAGCCAACAAAGGGATGAGGAAATTGGAAAGGCAAAAATCACTGGTGCATATAATCTTCCATCCAAGTATGTCATTCACACTGTGGGGCCGGCGATTCCTCAAGGATCAAAACCATCCAACAGGGATAAGGATCTTCTGGCCAGCTGTTATAAATCATGTTTGGATATTGCAAGCAATTATGAATTGAACTCTATTGCATTTTGTTGCATTTCAACAGGAGTATTTAACTTTCCACAGAAATTGGCAGCCCAAATTGCAGTTGACACAGTTGAAGAATATTTAAAAGATAATGAAACCTCATTAAAGCATGTAATTTTCAATGTATTTGGTGATGAAAGTTATCTGATTTATAAGGAATTGTTGTTTGGTGATGATAATGGATAAATTTGTTTTAAGATTGGATAAGGCTAAAAAAGCTATTGATGAAGCTGATTATATATTGATTGGGGCGGGGGCAGGATTATCAACTGCCGCTGGAATTGAATATACTGGTGAGAGATTTGAAAGGTATTTCAAGGATTTCATTGAAAAATATGATTTCACAGACATGTACTCATCAGGATTTTACCCCTTTAAAACATCTGAAGAGAAATGGGCTTATTGGGCACTGCATGTTTTTGCAAATAGGTATGATGTTGGAAAAACTGATGTCTATCAAAAGCTGCTGAAATTAGTTGAAGATACTGATTATTTTGTCCTAACAACTAATGTCGAATCACAGTTTTGGATAAATGGCTTTGAAGATAAAAGGATATTTGCAACTCAGGGCGATTATGGGCTACTTCAATGTGAAAAAGCATGCCATAATAAGTTATATCCGAATAAAGAACAGGTTTTCGAATGGGTGGATAAAACTGAAGAGTTTAAGATACCTTCTGAACTGGTTCCGAAATGTCCGGTTTGCGGTGGGGAAATGGATTTGAACTTAAGAAAAGATAATTTTTTTGTTGAAGATGAAAAATGGCATGAAATGAACAGGAATTATTCAAATTTCCTTGAGGAGGTTGATGGAAAAATTGTTTTTCTTGAAATTGGTGTTGGTTTCAATACTCCTGGAATTATAAGATATCCATTTGAACAAATGACTTATGACAATTCTGATGCAACATTAATAAGATTAAATAAGGATTATGCTGATGCAATTCCTCAAAATAAAGAAAAAACAATTAGTTTTGATGAAAATGTTGAAGATATTCTTGATTATTGGCTTTCAAGAATTTAATTCATCAATCTCTTTTTTTAGGAATTTATAAATTGATTCGGCACCGATTAGTTCTCCAGGATCTTCCCAATCGGATGGGTATAATATGAATGGATGTGTTTGGTCTCCTCCAAGCCCACCATGACTTCCAACTAACTCTTCGAATGCACAAACTTCGTCATGTTTTTCATCATAAAAGCTATTGACTAAAATGTCAGGCATATTTTTAAATGAATTTTCTCGTCTCAGGTGTCTTGCTGCATTTTTTCCAAAACCTTTGAGAGGATTTTCCCCTACAATTTCATCATTATCCAAATAATAAATTCCATCCTGGCCAATTACCATTCCTCCATTGCTGATGGAATTGACTAAAATAAATCCTATTCCCGAATGTTTTACAAGGCCAGGAATCAAATCTGGGAATAGCATTACAATTTCTTCGTAGTTTAAGCGTTGTTTCCATTGTGTTAGATAAATTAAACCTAAGTTTCCAGAGCCCAATACTATTAATTCAGAATCTTCCACGTTTTTGGTATTGTGTTCTACACTGTCATGTCCTTTGATATAATCAAGACTATCAGTGTATTTTTCCCTTAGATTTTTGATTTGGTCATTTTTTGAAATTATTTGAGGAGTTATGTTTTCAATTTCATCTTTAATGTTCTGCAAAGATTCCTTATCTTCAAACAAATCATCACGGATATTTCCAAATTTCATTTTAATATTCTTAATTTGTTTGTTTTCGGGAATTATGGCATCTCTGAAGTGGTCTATATTGTGTTCTGCTTTAAATACTTTTAAATCATCTGGAAGCAGCTTTCTTACATAACTGCCCAATGTAATTCCATATCTTTGTTTAAATGTTGCACCATTGCTTTGGCCGTGGTCGGATAATATTACTATTTTGTAGTCTCTGTCACTCATTTCAATTGCTGATGTGATTTTTGAAAATTGCAAATCGATTTTTTTCAGTGCACCCCATACATCTTCATCTTGAACTCCTGAATGGTGAGCAATTTCATCATAGCCCATGTAGGTTGCATAGGCTGTATCGATATTTCCGGTTAGTATTTCACTTGTTAAAACATCGGTTGTAACCTCTCTAAGTACTACATTAGCTCCTGCCCTTACAGCAGCATAAACTATTGTTCTTCTAATGCGGGGCTGTATATTCTTTATGTAATGGATAAATTGGATTTCAATTCGAGGATTATGTCCCATAAAAATAATATGAATAATCTCTGGAAATTATAGGCATCTAAAAAGGTGGCATTTAAGGTTTTGTTGTAGATATGTTTTAAACCGTTTAGTTTGGATGATGTTAATGTAGGGATTTTACTGTCTCCTGAAAACATGTTTGCAACACTGATTCCATTGACAAGCAATCCATGTCCGTCACTAATTTCATCTTCAATTTCTGGGGTATCACTTAATTTTCCTGAAACGATAATCTTATTATTGTTTTCCTTTTCAACCCATCTGTAGGCTACGATGTCCCTGTTGTTTCCATGCAATATTCCTGCTTGACTGGCTCCAGTCTGTGATGATAAATCGGTTTCCCATTCTTTCAAGCAGTGTGTTTTTGCATCTAACCATTCTTTAATATTGGGCATCATGCCTTTTTCAATTGCTTTTTTTAATGTATTCATGGATAAACCATCAATTTCAAGCATTATTACTCCAGAATATCTTTTTTTATATGGCGTTTTTTGTTTTATAGCATATTTTAATATGTTTTTAATATATCTTTCATAATAATTGGTGTTTGTAATGTTTGTTATAAATGTTGTAGCTATTGCCATTACAATTGGAGCTTGTAATGCACCGTAAATTCCTGTTGAAATTCCTGGAATGAAGTAGGATGTGATATAAAAAATTAGGGAGTTTACAAAAAGCGATCCTATTCCAAATGTAAAGATGATGATTTTCATTAAAAATCGTCTGATTATTGGCCAAAGTAATGCATTTGCAATTGCTAATGCTATTACAATAATGATTGCATTGTACCATGGTCCAATTGTAAAATCTGAACTGGTATAATCTACTAAAAATAATGCTACAATGTTTGATAAGGCTATCAGTAATGTAGTGATGGATGTTCTAAGAGATGAAATGAGCCTATTTTTAATCATTCTATCTTGATTTGTTGTTTATTTTTAGTTTTTAGGGTTATTATGGTAATCTCTGGTTTGCAGTTTATTCTGATTCTAAAGGAATTGGTTCCTAAACCTTTGCTTGTGTACTGTATCATATTTCCAATTTTGTAAAGTCCAACAGGATATTTTGTTGAGTTTGGGCCTCTGAAAGGTGTTGTTTCAACTTTTGGAATAATGAATTGCCCTCCATGTGAATGTCCTGAAATCTGAAGGTCAAATCTATTGGTTTTTGAAGATTCATTTGCAAAATCAGGTTCATGGGCAAGCAGTATGCTAGGAATGTTTTCAGGAAGTTTTTTCAATACCTTGTCCAAATCATCTGCACAGACAGTGCAACTGTCTACACCTGCCAGATTTAGATAGTCATCTCCTTTTTGAAGTGTATACACATCATTGCTCAAATCGATAATATTTGAATTTTTGAAGATTGTTCTAACCTTATCTGCACCCATCCAATGGTCATGATTTCCCAAAACGCCAAACTTACCATATTCTGCATCTAGTTTCTTAAATGATTTTTCCAGTGATTTTTCATAGTCATCCACCACATAAGAAAAATAATCTCCTGTCAATGTAATCAAATCAACATTTAATGTGTTGACGTAATCAACAAGTTCCTCTAAATATTCTGGATTAATCCATTGTCCCAAATGGATGTCAGTTAAGTTTAAAATTCTAAAATTATGAAAATTCCAACCCAAATTGTTTAATTCAATGTCAAGTTCAACCAAATCAATTTTATTTTCATTAAACTTCTTGTCTGGCAGTGAATAAGTTATTGCATCTTGAATACCTTGGCGAATTTTCATTGCTTGTGGTCGTTCAATATCATCGTCTTTCATTGATTATAATATGGGCGATGAAACTATTTATAATTTTAAAAACATACATTAAGATGTTATAATGAGAAAGTGATTATTATGCTTCAAATTGCAGTTTGTGGAAAACCAAATGTTGGGAAATCATCTTTTTTCAATTCAGCAACTGCTTCAAGTGTAGAAATGGCTAATTATCCATTCACAACTATTGATGCCAATAAAGCTGTTGCACATGTTATTAAAGATTGCCCATGTAAAGAATTGGGTGTTACATGCAATCCTCACAATTCAATTTGTATTGACGGAAAAAGATTGCTTCCAATAGAATTAATTGACGTTGCAGGATTAGTTCCTGGAGCTCATGAAGGAAAAGGATTAGGTAATAAGTTTTTAGATGAATTGATGCAGGCTAAAGTATTCATACATGTTATTGATGCTTCTGGTTCTACTGATCTTGAAGGTAATCCAGTTGACCCTGGAAGTCATGACCCTCTTGATGATTTGGACTTTTTAGAAAATGAAATTGTAATGTGGATGTATGGAATATTGTCAAAAAATTGGGTAAGGCTTATAAGAAAAGTCGGTGCCGAGCATTTAGACATTGCAAAGGTATTGTTTGACCAATTATCGGGAACTGGTATAGCTATTGAAGATATCATTGAAGCTAAAAGAAATATTGAACCTGACTATAATAAATGGGAAGAAGAAGACTTAATCGAGCTAACAAGAAACATATTACATATTGCAAAACCAATGATGATTATTGCAAACAAGGCTGACCTTCCTACTTCTGAAGAAAATATCAAAAGGATTAAAGAAAAATATCCGAATGTAATTCCAACATCAGCAGAATCTGAAATTGCATTGGTAAAGGCATCAGAAGCAGGTCTCATTAGTTATGTTTCCGGTGATGACCATTTTGAAATTTTAAAAGCTGATGAACTGAATGACAATCAAAAGAAAGCTCTTGATTATATTCAAACCAATATTTTAGATAAATATGGAAGCACTGGAGTTCAAGATGCTTTAAACTATGGTATTTTTGAGCTATTGGATAATATTGTAGTATATCCTGTTCAGGACGAAAACAAATACACTGACCAAAAGGGCAATGTCTTACCTGATGGTATATTGCTTAAAAATGGTTCAAATCCACGTGAACTTGCATATTTAGTTCATACTGATATTGGAGATAATTTCATGCATGCTGTTGATGCAAGATCAAAGATGCGCATTGCCAGCGACTATGAACTGAAAGACGGCGACATTATCAGTATCATTACAAGAGGTTAAATCCTCTACTTTTTTTATTTTAGGATTTTTATGGTTAAATTGACTAAAGATTTAAAAGCAGATGAATTTTTTGAGTACTATTTTTTAAAAGAAGAATTAAAAGATTTCTGCAGGCGTGAAGGTCTGAAAGTCAGTGGTAATAAACAGGATTTGGAAAAAAGGATAGTCCATTACTTGGAAACTGGGGATGAATTAACAGAACCTGTTTTTAATAAAAAATCTTGCAAAATATTGTCTAAAATTTCATTAGATGCAAAATTAGGCGAAAATTTCAAATGCAGTGAAGATAAAAGAGAATTTTTTAAAAATGAAATTGGAAATAGTTTTAAATTCAATGTAAAATTCCAAAAATGGTTGAAAGCCAATCCGTATAAAACCTATCGTGATGCTATAGATGCATATCATGAAATCCAAAATTCAAAAGAAAAAACAGAAATAGGTAAACAGTTTCAATATAATCAATACATAAGGGATTTTTTTGAAGATAACAAGGATAAATCTCTTGAAGATGCGATTGCATGCTGGAAATATAAAAAAAGTCTTAAAGGCCATAATAAATATGAAAAAAGCGATTTGGAGATATTAAAATGAAGAAAGTTAAAATTACAGTCATGAGAAAAGTCAGGCATGATGATTTGATTGAAAAATACGAAAATCCTCTTGAACATGAATGCGATGTGGGGGAAGGAGATGTTTTCATTGCAAACGGTTGGCAAAAACCGGATAATTTCTGCGATAGTGCATGGGAAAGTCTTTCACCATTTGTAATGGGGCTGGCAAATGGCGCCAGTGATTTTTATGGGGGATGGATGAAAAATAAAAAATCCGCAATGATATCATGCAATGACGGTTTCAGGCCTGTAAGTTTCCTTTTGGAAACATTGGATGAAGATGCAGATTAATTTTGGATAAAATGATATTATGGCTAAATTAATGGATTTATTTAAAAATGAAACGGTATTTTCCATATCATTAATATTGGCTATAATCTCTTGTTTTTTTGTTAAACCGAGCGTTAATTATTTAAACTATATTAATTGGGATACAATCATTTTGCTTTTTGCAATCATGGTTGTTGTTGAAATTTTAAAAAATTTGGCTATTTTTGAAATATTGGTTCGTAAATTATTGGTTAGAATTGGAAATACGTATAGTCTGCTTTTCATTTTAGTTTTCATTGTATTTTTTAGCTCAATATTTATCACCAATGATGTTTCTTTAATTATTTTCATACCTTTCACAATATTGGCCTTAAAAAAAGTGGAAAGGGTTGATTTGACAATACTTACTGTTTCTTTGCAAACTATTGCTGCAAATGTCGGGTGCATGGTTCTTCCGATAGGTGCTCCTCACAATATTGTAATGTATACGGTGTCTAAAATTCCTTTTGAATCATTTTTCATTTTGCTGCTGCCTTATGTCACAGTATCTGTTTTATTTTTTATTGTTGTCTTATTTTTTGTTCCTAGAGATGATATTACATTGCCGAAATTAAGTAAAGTTGACAAAAACTATGACAATTTTTTTAAAAGAGTTTTTCTCGGTGTCGATTATTATCTGCTTTTAACTTTCATCGCTCTTTTTGTACTTATCGGAAACTTGGAAAATATTCCGTTTTTCACATCCCTTTTTGAAAGGTGGATTGCCGGAAATGAAGTAGTCTGTGGAGTTGTATTGTCTCAAGTCATTTCAAATGTCCCTGCCGCAATGTTGCTAAGTGGTTTCAGCACTAATTATGATGCAATTATCATTGGAATTAATATTGGTGGCCTTGGAACTCTTATAGCATCTATGGCGAATCTAATCTCTTACAAAATTCTTGTCAAGGAGTATAATGAATTTAAAATCAGATATTTAATAATATTTACTGTTTTAAATGTTATTTTACTGGTTATTCTATTGATAATGAATGTAATTTTAAATTAGAAAAATATTTTAATCAAATCCGGTATATTGTAGTTCATGAATGATTCATTAAACATGTACGATGATTTTTCGAATGTTGTTTCAAATGAAGAAAGCATTTCAACAAACTCTGTATTGGATATTTTGAAGGAATATTCATCTAATATTTCGGTATTTGACTTGATGGCTGTTAATGCAGAAATGATTGAAGAAAGCAAATATGTTCAGGAAAACTATAAGCATAAAAGTCATGCAGTTTATGTTAAATATTTTTTAGGTCGTATCAAGGATGTTCACAGTGACAATAACACATATGAACATGATATTGATAAGGAAGAGTTTATTGATGCGATAGCTACTTTAAAGTCATACCATATTAATGAATCAGTAACATCCAAGACAAAATTTCCGTTAATCTATGGAATCATTTCTATTTACACTACTTTTATTCTGGAAGAGCCGATTCATCCTGTGGGAACTCCTTTCCCTGGTTCGTTATATGTTGAAGAAAAAGACGGAAAATTCTATTGTCCTGTAAAGGATGCTAATTTGGAGTCTCCTAATGCGGTCTGTAAGATGTGCATTGCAGAGCAATTGGAATTCTGACTAACTTTTTAAATAATGTGTTATTTGCGATTTGATGTAATTAATTAATACTTATATCCTATGAAAATTATACATTTAATTGATAATATGGCTAATAAAAATGTTGAATTAATGAGGGGCGAACCTGAAATTGCTGTTAGAAAACTGGCTATTCCTATAATGATTTCAATGCTTTTAACAGCATCCTATAATATTGTTGATGGTATTTGGGTTGCTGGACTTGGCCAGGCGGCTATTGCAGGTATTGGTTTTGTAACACCAATTTTCATGGTTTTAAATGGTTTTAGTGTTGGGCTTGGAAATGGTGCAACAAGCAGTATTTCCCGTTCGGTCGGTGCAAAAAACCGTGAAAGGGCCAGTAAGGCAGCAGCTCATTCTCTTTTAATATTTTTAGTAGCTTCCATTGTATTGACTGTGACATTGCTTATTATTCAAGAGTCTTTGCTTAAGACATACGGTGCCAGCGGCCAATCATTGACTGAAGCAATAAAATATGGAACACCTTTATTTTTAGGTTTATTTGCTTTTATGTTTGCAAATGGTGGAAGCGGTATTCTTCGTGGTGAAGGTGACATGAAAAGGGCAATGTATGCCATGATTGTGTCAGTTGCCCTAAACTTTATTTTGGATCCGATTTTCATATATGTCTTAAATTTAGGCTCAGCCGGAGCCTCTCTTGCAACCATTGTGAGCTCTTTAGGTGCTGCAATTGTTATTATATATTGGATTTTAATAAAAAAAGATACTTATGTCAATGTCACTTTTAAAGGATTCAAATTCGATTCAGAAATCGCTCGAGACATTTTAAAGGTTGGTATTCCAGCTTCTTTGGATATGTTTGTAATGTCAATAGCAATGAGTTTCTATCTGATGTTTATTTCATCTGTTGGTGGTGAATATGGTATTGCAGCATTCACATCAGGTCAAAGATTATATCTCTTTGGTATTATGCCTTTGACAGCTATTGCCAGTGCGGTTGCTGCAGTTAGTGGAAGTGCTTTTGGTGCTAGAAATTGGGATTATCTCTCAAGGACCCACACTTATGGAACCAAATTTGCAATGATGGTTTCAGTTGTTATTTTAATTATATTGGTAATTTTTGCACCGCAGTTGTCTATGATTTTTGCATATACTCCCGAAACCGCTCCATTAATTCCGGAAATTACAAACTTTTTAAGAATTGCATCATTCGGTTTATTGTTGGTTGGAATAGGAATGCCGTCAAGCTTCTTTTACCAGGGAATTGGTCGAGGTACAACAAGTTTGGCCTGGACAATAATAAGGGAGTTGATTTTAACTGTCGGTTTCACTTACCTGTTTGGAATAGTTTTGAATTGGGGATTAACAGGAATCTGGGTAGGTCTTGCAATTGGTAGGATTATAGCATCTATTTTAAACTTCACTTATGCAAGATACACTATAAGAAAGTTAAAATCGGTTTTAAATTAATTTTCCTATAATTTTTTTAATCATTCGACAGCAAAATCAGGTTTGTTTTTCTTTTGATGTGAATACCAGATTGCATTTTCAATTAGAAATTCTCTTGCCAAATGCATAATCAGTTCTTCATCTTCTTCTTTTCTTTCCATGATTTCATATTCGACGGTGTTATACAGCCAGTGCATTCTTAAATGTTCATCGATTTTACTGGATAGGGACATCTTCCCATAGTAATTTGCTAAAAATATTGTGATTGCAGATGAAGTTCCAACCCCAATTTTCAATGCTGCACGAATCCAATTTGCAGTCACAGGATCAAATGGGGATGAGTGCATCATCCAAACTTCAAAACCCAGTGTAATTGCATAAAAGAAAATTGTTGCAATTAGTGAAATTTTTTCATAACGGTCATTTCTTTTCTTTTGTGCCGATGCCCTTTTGTGTGCTTCATCATGGTATTTCATTTGGTCTCTAATCCAACAATTTATGATGGGTTCTTTTTTATTTGTCTCTGTAGGTATTTCTGAAAGGACATTTTTTACCAATGGGATTCGAATTTTAGTAAGCCATGGTAAAATATTTTTTACATTTTCCTTTATTCCTGCTTTTGAAATGAAATATTGGACACGAAGTGATTCTGCAAGAACCCGATATTCAAGGTATTTGTCGTGGACATTTTCATTGTTGGCTTTTCGATAAATTAAATATAGTATTATAATTAACAGCAGAACTGCGAAAATAAGGATGTGAAGCTCTGCTTCATCATAAAGAAGAAATAAGAATACAATGAGAGGTGCAATAATGGAGATATTGCGAACCTTGTTGTAATGTTTTTGGGCATATTTTATGCTTAAGACGTCTGCGGCTCCAAACAATCTGTCTATTTCAATCAGTGCAGGGGAGCTGATTTCCTCTTCAATATGTGTAAGGTTTTCACATGTTTTCCTTTCTTCGTCAAATTCCGTTTTGAAAATCATATAAATCTATTTTTTAATCATCCAATAAATCAGCCACTTTATTTGCGATAAAAACACAGCAGTCAACGCAAGGGGACTTGTCTTCTCCGTTTTTGCTTATGATGTCACAGCGAACTGTCCCATATTCCTCTTTAAATGCATTGAATATTTCTTTTGCATTGGCTTTAATTTCTGATGGGTCATCATTAAGTATTCCATTTGCAATTAAGGCACCGGTAACTGCACCGCAGGTTCCTTCATCAAATGTTCCACCCATTCCTCCTGCAAATCCGCAGGCTAATTTTGTCATTTCTTGGGGTGTAATGTCTGCTTCGGCAGTTTCACAAAGCCCCATTAAGGTTGATTCTGAGCAACTTTTAAAAGTTCTGTACTCTCTGATTTTTTCCTCTAAAATTTCTTTGTCAAGTTTCATACTACAATCTCCTTAATTAATTATATTAACTAAGAATTTAAAATATTTACTTATTAATTTGATAGGTGATAAAAATTATACATCCGAGACCAAGTCCAATTGCAGCCACTCTTTATACCTTAAGAGATATGAACGTTGATGTTATAGTTATGCATGGACCTACCGGGTGCTGTTTTAGGACAGCAAGACTTTTAGAAAGTGATGGGGTTCGTGTAGTAACTACTGGAATGTCTGAAAATGATTTTATTTTAGGTGCCGGTGAAAAGTTAGTTGAAACATTGACAGAAGCTTATGATTTGTTTAAACCGAAATTGATGGGAATTGCTGGAACATGTGCCAGTATGATTATTGGTGAAGATTTAAAAGATGCAATCGCCAATGCGGATTTGCCATGTACTGTAATACCTGTTGAATCTCACGGAGGATCCGGTGAGGGTGACAATACTGTTGGAGCAATAATGGTATTGGATGCAGCTGTCGAATGTGGTGTAATTCCAAGAGAAGAAGCTGACAGACAAATAGAAATGCTTGAAAAGGCAACAGAAGTTGAAAAAACTCGTGGAATGGCTAAAGGAAAATACATTAAGCCTAACTTTGGAGATTCAAAGGAATCAGTTGCAAAAACTGTGGTTAATGCTTTAAAGGATGGCAAAAAAGTAGCATTTGTTCTCAATGTTAAAAAAGAAACATCATACCTGTTTGCAGATATTGTAAATTTTGACTATATGCAGATTAATCCTGATAATAAGCCTATTTTTGTAGCTAATCTGGATGAGAATATTGGTTTGCCTAGAATCAGACAGCATGCTGTAAATATTAAAAATCAATTGGATATTGAACCTGATTTTATCACTGGTGGTCTTGATGAATATCCGATTACTGCTGATGCGGCATCAGAATATCTTAAAGACAAGAATTTGGATTTAATTGTAGTGTTTGGTGTTCCTCACGCATTTCCAATTGAAGATTTTGATGTTGAATCCGTTGCAGTAACAGATGGGCCACGTTTGGTTGAACCTCTTAGGGAATTAGGTTATACTCATGTTGTAGCTGAATTGGATGCACATTCAAAAACATTGGGCACTGATGAAATTGTCTTTTCAGACTTTGGTGGAATGATTAGATCAGCTATTGGGTGGTTGAACGAATGATTACGATAATAGATTATAAAAGCGGAAACTTAAAGAGCATTTCCAATGGATTTAAAAAAATTGGTGTGGAGTATCAAATCACCGATGATAAGGATGTTATTGCAGATAGCGATTATTTGGTTTTGCCTGGAGTTGGAGCATTTGGAAGCGCTATGGAAAATTTGGAATCATTTAAAGATGTAATATACGAGCACGTTGATGCAGATAAACCATTTTTAGGAATATGTCTCGGCCAGCAGGTATTGATGAGTACAAGTGAAGAAACTCCTGGCATTAATGGCCTGGACTTATTTAAAGGAAATGTGGAAAAATTGCCTGAAGGCGTAAAAATACCTCATATGGGCTGGAACAAACTTGATGTGTGTAATGATTCACCTATTTTGGAGGGTATAGATAAAGAATTCTTTTATTTTGTTCATTCTTATCATGTTGTTCCTGATGATGAAGATATCATTGCGGGAACCTGTGATTATGGTGGAGATGTTGTTGCATCTTTAAGCCAAAATAATTTATTTTCAACACAATTCCATCCAGAAAAAAGCGGTAAAGCAGGACTTAAAATTTTAAAGAATTTCACTAACTTGGAGATATAACTATGGATATTGAAGGATTTGTAAGAGCTAGAATTGATGATTATTCATATGATGATTTGGCTGATATTCTGGCGGTACGCATAAGAGAATATAAAAACATTTCAGAAGAAAATTCTCATGAAATGGCAAAAGCAGTAATTGATGAAGTTTCAACTACTTTGAAATTAAACGAAAGCAATGATGAATTTTTGAAGGAAATAGCAAATGTCAATAAGGCTGATGTACTCATGGGCGAAATGGGAGTAGGTTCCCGTGGAGCCGGCGACTTTTTCGTTCACAGAAAAATCGCAGAAATCGTAGCTTCAACAAATACAGCATCACTTGTCAATCCATCAGAACAGGATGACGGAGGTGTTGTGAAAGCTCAGGCAAAAAATGATGAAGTTTATATTACAACAGCTGTTGATGGAATACACTCAAGATTAAGTGAATATCCGTTTTTAGGCGGTTTTCATGTAACTCGTGCAACACTTAGGGATGTCTGTGTAATGGGGGCAGACCCGGTAGCTATATTAAGTGATGTTCACCTTGCAGATGATGGGGACGTTGCAAAGATATTTGACTTTACAGCAGGTGTTGCAGCGGTTTCCGAACTTGTTGATGTTCCGATTGTAGCAGGAAGTACCTTGCGTGTTGGCGGAGATATGGTGTTAGGTGATAGGTTTGTTTCCGCTGTTGGAAGTGTGGGTGTTTCAAATTATCCTCCTACTGCAAGAAAAGGAGCGACTGAAGGAGATATTATTCTTTTAACTGAAGGTTCCGGCGGTGGAACAATAACTACTACTGCATTATATAACGGATTTTTCGATGTGGTATGGGATACAATGAACGTTAACTTTGTTCAGGCATCACATGCTTTATTTGAAGCAGACCTTGTAAAGGACATTCATGCAATGACGGATGTAACAAATGGTGGCCTTAGAGGAGATGCCCATGAGATATCCAATACAACCGGTGTCGGATTGGAATTTTACGAAAAGGAAATCAGGCAGATGGTGGCTCCAAATGTATTGAATATGCTTGAAACATTAAACATTGATCCGTTAGGTGTTTCAACAGATTCACTGATGCTGATTGCACCTCCTGAAATTGTCGGCGATATTAAAAAAGCAGTTGCAAAATATGATGTGGCAATTTCTGAAATTGGTGAAGTCAACAACTCTGGTGAACCAATTTTAATTAAAGAAGATTCAACTGAAGAAAAATTGGTTCCTTTATTTAGAGAAGCTGCCTATACAAAAATTAAAAAGTTAGTCGGTGAAACAACTCCTGAAGACTTTGAAGAAATGAAGCAAAAGGTTCAAAAGGCTTCTGATGCAGCTATTGCTAAAAAGGATAAAGTCATAAAACACATTCGTGAAAATTAAATGTGGATTTGTGCAAAAGCACAATTTCACACTTCAACTTTTTTTATTAATTCTGAAATCTAATTCTCATACATGTTAGATGATAAAGGAAATTTGTTCATTATAGATGCAGTACTGGTAGTCGGCTTGTTTTTATTTGCTTTTATAGTTTTCAATCAAGCTATTTTTATACAGGATTCACATTATTCAAGTGAAATAAAGGATTCTAAAACTGCTCAAGATGTTATGGAAAGTTTAAGTGGAAAAATTAATTTTACGGATAAGACATTTTTAGGTGATATTTCCACAATTTTAAAAGATGGTAAAAATTCAAAAGAATCTATCAATAAAGTTTGTGAACTTTCTAAAGATAAATTATCGAGTTTTAATCTTAAGAATTATCGATTTAGTGAAACAAATATGTTGGATGATAAGGTATTGGCAAGTTCTGGTGAATATTCCGATGTAGATAATGTATCTGTAGCTATAAGGACATATGGGGATTATTCTTATACATTATCGGTATGGTAATTATTAAATACTATAAGAATTATATAATTAATTGTTATCTTATTTTGTTGCCCTGGTGGTGTAGTTTGGATAACACATGGGACTGCGGATCCCATTCCCCGGGTTCAAATCCCGGCCAGGGCATTATTATTTTCCGTGATTAATATGTTAAATGCTAATACTTATGTAACAGCTCAAAAAGGTATTGGTGGAACTATTAGAAACCAATATGAAGATTTTTATGTTGAAGAAATTCCTGAAATAATTCCCGAAGGAGAAGGTCCTAACGTTTATGTTTGGATTGAAAAATTAGGGAGAACTACTTTGGATGTTGTTTTGGATATTGCTCGTGATTTACATATTTCAAGAAAAAGAATGGGCTTTGCAGGAATGAAAGACAAAAAAGCCATAACCCGACAATGGATTTGTATTGCAAATATGGATTCTGAAGAGCAACTTAATCAAGTTAAGGCCCTTGACGGCGAAATTTATAAAACTGATTTTTTAAAAATTGTTCGAGGTAGAAAAAAACTTAGAATGGGTCAGCTTAAGGGAAATAAGTTTCGAATTCTTATTAAAGATTTGGACGATATAGAAAGAAGTGCGGATACTGCTAATGAAGTTTTAAAACAATTGGAAGTAACTGGTGTTCCCAATTATTTTGGATGGCAGAGATTTGGAAAGCCACGAACAATAACCCATCTTGTTGGTGAAGCATTAGTTGAAAATGACCTTGAAAAAGCTGTTGGAAGGTACATTGGAAATCCTCAGGATGATGAATCTGAAGAAAATCAATTGGCAAGACAGGCATTTGATGACGGTAATTTAGAGGAGTCCCTTAATTTAATGGGTAAGGGAATGCGTTATGAAAAGATGATGATTAAGGAATTGATTAAAGATTCCAAAAAAGGAGAATTGACTGACAAATCGTATATGAATGCATTACACGCCCTTCCTAAACCTCTTCAGAGAATGTTTGTACATGCTTATCAATCTTATTTATTCAATGAAGCTGTAAGCAATAGGGTAGAAATGGGAATAAACAGTTATGTCGAAGGAGATATTGTAATTGACAATGAAGAACATATTGTTCGTGATAAAACTCCTGAAGAATTCCAAGAATTAATTGAAACTTTCCAAGCTAGCCCAACTTGTCCTTTATATGGTACAAAAGTTCCATTTGCTGATGGAAAAGTCGGTGACATGGAAGAAAATATCTTAAAAAATTACAACATTACAAAAAAAGACTTTGAAGTTCCAAAAATGCCTCGTTTAGGCAGTCATGGATTAAGGCGTGCTATGCGTTTTCAAGTATGGGATGCATCTGCAGTTCCAACTGATGATGGTGTTTTATGTGAATTTTCAATCAATAAAGGGTCTTATGCAACTGCAGTTTTAAGAGAGGTAATGAAAAAAGATGTTGTTTAGGTGATAACATGGTAATTTGTCCTGAATGTGGAAAAGATGTAAAAGATGCAAAGTTTTGTTCTAATTGCGGAGCTTTACTTCAACAGAAAGAAGAAAAACAAACTGTTGAAATTGAAGATGTTGATCAAAAAGAAGACGTCAATGTCGATGTAAATGATTCTGAAGAAAAAGAGAGTGCTGAAGTAATTCCATCCGAATCAAAACAGGAATCTAAAAAATATAAATTTTGTAGAAATTGTGGTTATGAATTAACTGGCGATTATAAGTTCTGTCCTGAATGCGGGTATGATTTGTCCGGAAGAGTAACTGCTAATCGAAGTTCTGTTCCGTCCGCCAATTCCGGTGAAAAGAGTTTGGTATTGGCAGTTATTTTAAGTGTAATTTTCCCGGGCCTTGGTCAGATTTATTTGGGTCTTAACCAGAAAGGTATTCTATTCATAGTGGGTTATATCATATCTGCAGTTTTAATTTTCTTGTTAATTGGATTTTTATTAGTTCTTGTGGTATGGATTTGGGCATTAGTCGATGTAGTACAATCAACAAATGCAATCAATAACGGTGAATATGTTGAAGACAAGTTATTTTAAATAAATATGTGATTTTTATGATTGAATGTAGAAATATTGCAAAAGGAAAAGCAAAAGGTGAATTAATTGTTTCCACAGAACCTATTAGTTTTTTAGGTGGTGTAAATCCTGAAAATGGGGAAATCATTGATCCCACTCATGAACTAAAAGGAGAAATAATTAAAGATAAAGTTTTATTCATCCCTGGAGGAAAAGGATCTACTGTTGGGTCATATGTTATTTTCCAAATGATGAAGAACAATACGGCTCCAAAAGCAATAATTTGCCTAAATGCCGAACCGATTATAGCTACTGGTGCTATTATGTCTGATATCCCAATGGTGGATTCACCGGCTGAAACTAAAGATTTGACAAATGGAACTTTAGTCGAAGTTGATGGGGATAGTGGAACTATAGAAATATTGTAGTGATAATATGAAAACTCTAATTGAAAATGTAAACATTATAAATCCTTCAGATGAAATTGAAACCAGTCAAAACATTTTAATTGAAGATAATGTCATTAAGGAAATATCCTCAGGTAATATTAATGCAGATGATAATGTAATTGACGGTGAAGACAATTATCTGCTTCCGGGTTTTATTGATTGTCATACCCATATTTTTGCAAAAGGATTTCACAAAGAAGAAAATATGGCCAATCCATTGGGACTACATTTCTACAATGCGGTTCCTCATTCACTACAAACAATCAATGCAGGTGTTACAACAATTAGAGATTGTGGATCAGCTGATTTAAGTTTCAAATTAGCTCAACAACGTAAATTATTCACTGCACCGAAAATACATTTGTCAATAAGTCCTTTGGTAATGACTGGGGGACATTTTGATTTATTTTTGCCTTCAGGATGGGATATGGAGATAATTTATCCTGGATTTCCTAAAGGCAGGTGTGATGGTGTAGAGGAAGTTTTAAAAAAGACCCGTGAAATGAAAAGAGCAGGTGCAGACTTTATTAAAGTCATGGCCAGTGGTGGAGTTCTAACTACAAATTCCTCTCCAGAATTTGCCCAATTCAATAATAAGGAATTAAAAACAATTGTCAAAGAAGCCTCAGCAAATGATATGAAAGTATCGGCTCATTGTCATAGTTTAAAGGGGATGAATAACTGTATTGATGCAGGATTTTCATCAATTGAGCATGGAACATTCATTGATAAAAAAACAGCTTGTAAAATGGTAAAAAATAATGTCAGTTTAGTTCCAACATTGCTGGTTCATCAATTCTTATATGAAAACGGTTTTCCGGCATGGGATAATTATGCCGGTGAAAAATTAGCCAAACTAAAGGAAATTGTCAAAGTTCACAAAGAGAATATATCCATTGCATATGAAGAGGGTGTAAATATTTTAATGGGAACAGACAGTGGCGTTATTCCTCATGGTCATAATTTGGAGGAATTAACTCATTTGGTTGAAATTGGAATGTCTGAATCACAAGCCATTGCTGCAGGAACTGTTAAGGCAGCTGAATTTTTGAATAAAGATAATTTGGGTCTTGTAAAAGAAAATTATATTGCTGATTTGATTTTAGTCAATTCGAATCCGTTAGATGATATTTCTATTTTGAGTGATAATGATAATATTTTGAATGTTTTCCAGGACGGGATTTTAGTAAAATGAAATTGTTGATTGATGAAAGCGAATGCATTGCCTGCGGTCAATGCAAATCAGTATGTATCAGGGACAATATTGAAATAGATGAAGTAGCTTACGAAACAGGAAGCAACTGTTTTGAATGCGGGCATTGCATGGCAATATGTCCCACTTGTGCCATGACCCTCAAGATATTTAAGGGTCGTGAAGGCAGGATTGAAGATTATAACTCAAAGGAAATTCCAGTTAATTATGATGAATTATTGGCATTTTTAAAACAGAGACGGTCTATTCGTTGGTTTAAAAAGAAAAAAATTGATAAAGATACTTTTAATAAACTGATTGAAGGTGCATATTATTCTCCATCAGCACAAAATGAGCAGGATGTTGAATTTGTGGTTTTGGACAAAAAACTGAATGATTTCATGAAACATGTTTACGACATCATTAATGTTCAGGAAGATGAATTTTTCAGATTGAACCACCCCATCCTATAGAGGATGGGGATTCCTGAATTTTTTTCACTTAATAATGGTTAATTTAAGTATTTTATCAGGCTATCCCCGTTGAACCAG
>NZ_OMWD01000002.1 GCF_900314695.1 uncultured Methanobrevibacter sp.
GGGTTATACCTGGTCTCGTTTCGATCCCAGTAGTGAAGTCCTTTTGTGTTTTGTTTGTGTACTATGGTTTTCTATGGGAATTTCATTTCGCTGCAAGCTCATTATATTATAATATCACCGTACCTTGAATTTATACAACCATCTTAAATGAAAACTTTTGTAAAAACTAATTAGACTTTTTTTTTATCTTTTATAATTAGTTTTCTGTTGTCGAAACCATTTTTGGAATTTAATTCCATAATCCTTGAAGGAGGATGATACTATAACAACCAAAACCACCAAATTAAACAATGAAATTGGACAACATGATATTCTCAGCGATGAAGATCCTAAAACATGTCCTGTTTGTAATTCTACTGAGAGATTTGTCGATAATTCCAGAGCGGAAGTTTGTTGTGCTCGCTGTGGTCTAGTTTTAGATGAAAATTTAATTGATCATGGCCCTGAATGGAGAGCATTTGACCATGAACAAAGAGATAAACGTACTCGAACTGGAGCCCCATTAACTTATACCATATCTGATAAGGGATTAAATACAACTATCGATTGGAAAGATAAGGATATTCATGGGCATAAAATTCCTGAAAGAAATAAAGCTCAGATTTATCGTTTGCGTAAGTGGAATAAAAGAATGCGTGTTTCTGGTGCTGGAGAGAGAAATTTGGCATTTGCTTTAAGTGAACTTGATCGTGATTCATCAAGATTGGGCATTCCAAGAAGCGTAAGGGAAGATGCGGCCATTATTTATAGGAGTGCTGCTAAAAATAAACTCATTCGTGGAAGAAGTATTGAAGTTGTAGTTGCTTCTGCATTGTATGCTGCTTGTAGGCGTTGCAATATTCCCCGTACATTGGATGAAATTGCAATTGCTTCAAACGTATCCAAAAAACAAGTCGGAAAAACATATAGATTTTTATCAAGGGAGTTAAATATCAAATTAAAGCCAACATCTCCAAGTGATTATATTTCTAGATTTGCCAGTAAATTGGGGTTGTCTGGTGAAGTCCAAGCTAAAGCAATTGAAATTATTAATAAAGCTGTTAAGGCTGGTTTAAGTTCAGGTAAGGGGCCTACTGGTGTTGCAGCTGCAGCGTTATATATTGCATCTCTTTTACTTGGTGAGAGAAAAACCCAAAAGGAAGTATCTGAAATTTCTGGAGTGACTGAAGTTACAATTCGCAATAGATACAAGGAATTATCTGAAAATATCGACATGGTTGTTTAAATTTAGCTTATTTTTTTCTTTTTTTTCATTTTTTAAGAAATAGTTAAATATTATTTTTAATAAATTATTTATTGTCGTATCATTTTTTGACCAATGCCTACGGTCCTTTTATGAGGAAAGTTTTAGCTGTCTATGATTAGAAGAAACCCAGCATTGGATAGGCTGCCCGTTTCGAGGGTTACTCGAGGAGCGAAGGGTATTCTAGCAATGATTCAAGAGAGTTAGTATACGGGCAACAAAAAATATATCTTATTTTTTGTTTATTTTACTTATTAATTTGTAATATTAAGTTTATTCTTTATTAACCTAATATAATTTATTTGATGATTTTATTGGTTGCAATATATTGGTATTTTTAAAAAACTAGTCTTTTTTTTAAGGAATTAATTGGTCTTTTTTAGTAGGTATTTATATATTGTATGGTTTTTTTAGTATATTGACTTTAAAATTCTTTGAAAAATTATTAGGAAAACCATTCATTAACTATTTCATATTCTATGTTTCCATAATGAATTCCTCCATACTGATGTTAACAATTAATGAAAAATATTAAAAATATAATTTTAAAAATTGAATAAGGATAAATTTGTTAAACAAATTTTGATACATCCCTATTCAACATATAACTTGGTTGGTACTGTACCGGCCAAAACATCCTATGAGGTTATATAATCCTATGGGCATCAAGTATATAAAAGTTCTATCCATTACTTATTATCAAATTAAAACAATATTTCATTCTAAAAACAATTTTATATTCCAAAAACAATGTTTATTTTTAAAAATAAGAAAGTATAAATAGTTTTAAAATAAAATATCTAATTCTAAAACATTACTATAATAAGATCTATTGATGGTGTTTTTATAGGTGGTTGATAATATGAAATTATTTGAAAAACCAGGTTATGAAACTATAATTGGAGATGGCAGACATTTAACGGAATATATGAAAAATCTAATCAAAGAAGGTAAGATTTCAGAAAGTGAGGCAATGTCAATTAAAGATAGATTAAAAAATGGATTTGAGAATGGCAGTATTAAAGAAGAAGAGCTAATTCTTAGGGCTCATGAAATGTTTTCTGATTTTCCGTATGATTATATATGGTTCTTTGGGAATGTTATGTCAAAGGATGAAACCTGTCCGATATGTCTTGAAAAAATGGATTATAAAGAGGGTTCTTGTAAAAATTGTGGTTTTGATCTTGATTTAGTTCATTTAAGTTTAAAAGAGTTTGAAATGATGGATATTTTCGCAGATTTTGTTGATTCACATGAAGACCTTAAGGATACAAAAGACATGCTTTTAGAAAATGATTATTATGGGGACCATTTATATAATGATTTGCTGCTCCAAATATTTTTGGATGATTCCTTAAAAAGGGAATATGATAGCCTTCATTTAAATAATTTTGCGGATTTGGATGAAATGTATGCTGATTTTAAAGAGGATACATCTGAAGAAAATTACTCCCAAGAGAATGCTCAAACAACTTGTATGGATGAAATTGAATTTTGTAAAATGGCTGACAATAAGTATCGTCTAATCCCAAGGGTTGATGATTCATATGTCATGCCTGTTGATTTGAATAGATTTAAACTTTATACTCTTGTTGATGAATGTAATGATGCAGATTTTGCATTATATGATTTGTCTTTTGTCCCATGGTGTTTTAGACAACAACTTAGAGATTTGTCCTTTGAAGGAGGATTTTTGACTCATAATGCCTGTAAAGCTAATTGGCAGGATTTTTCAAAAGACTTGAGGCGTTGGCAATTGAAAGAATTTTTAGAAAAACATGGTATTGATGCCACGGGCAATAAAAAACATCTTGTTCAAATAATTGCTGAAAGTAATTTGCCATTAGAAGAATTCGTGTCTGAAAAAACATTTTTAACACAAGAATCTTATGATTACTTGAAAGAATATGAATGGATTCAATTTTACATCGATAATCTTTATTATTTTGATTTTTTAGACTTTTTTGATTTTTTGGATAATCATAATGGCAGTATTGAGGAGATTTCTCTAAAATACTTGGATGAACATATTAAATTAGCTGAGGAGTCATTGGATTTTGATTATATCATGAGGACTTATGAATCCAAAACAAGAATTCTTCATTCAATTTTAAAATTGGATGAGGCATTGGAATGTGATATTCGAATATTGCATTTAAATATGAATCCTATTTGCTTACCCAATTATAGCTTTTCTTCACATGTTCCTTTAGATTCTGAAAATATTTCAAATCTAAAAGAAGCAAAATCAAAATATGGGGAGGAAGTAATCTTCAAATCATTTAATAAAAATTGGAATTTTATGGGTTTTAAATCAATAATCATTCCTAAAAATGATGTTTGGGATTATTTAATTAACGCATTAAATTCTAAAGATCAGAATCATGGAAGTAAAAAAATTCGTGAAAAATATTTCTTGTCTTTTTAAATTGATAATAATAGGAGTTTTAAATAATTGGGTGTGAATACATCTAATTGATCATATGTTTTTTCGTAAAGTCGCAGTTTGAAAATGTTTATTATTAATGAAGTTTATATCTTATAATACAATTAGGAATAGGAGGAGATTTATTTGCAAGAAAGTAATGAATTAGATTCAACATGTGGAATTTCTGATGAAGAGCTTACAGAAAGATTTAAAGCATCTATTAAAATAGATCAAGATATTTGTAAAATTAAAGGACTTCCTATTGCTGGTTATGATGATGAACTTGATTGTCCTTACATAGAATATCCTGATGGGAAAAGAGAGTATGTCAAAGAATAAGAAAAAACTTCTATAAATTATTGTTTTTACAGTCGTTATGAATGCTATTTTGTATAATTGTGGCTAAAATCTATTTTAAGGACTTTATTTACTTTTTAAAGTGTAAATAATTTTGTCATGTTTTTCAATATTATAAATTTTATTGAATATTTTTTTATATATTATCATTCAATATATTGAATATATATTTATATAATAGTGTTCAATATATTATCAAAGAGGTGATTTAGTATGAATCCTGATAATGAAGATTCAATTCATGATTTTTTACAAAGCCAAATAACAGATACTCCTTTATCTCTAAACAATGAGTTATCAAATAGGGGTGTTAAATTTAATCATAGGGATGATTTTGAAGAAATAAGAACATTTATAGATGAATTCATCGATGGAAATAATGTTAATCGTTATATTGTATTGCCGGGTCTTAGAGGTGTTGGAAAAACAACAATCTTATTTCAGGTATATGACTACTTGTTGAATCAAAAAAATATCCGTCATGAACAGATATTATATTTTTCCTGTGAGGAACTAAATAAAATAGAAGATTGTGACATCTATGATACCATCAAATATTATCTAAAAACATTCCATAACTCCTCACTGCAGACACTTGATGAAAAATTATTCTTATTAATTGACGAATCACATTTTGATAAAGATTGGTCACTTTCAGGTAAAATAATCACTGATAAATCTAAAAATATATTTGCGATTTTTACAGGTTCATCAGCAATAAATCTTGAATATAATGCTGAAGCCGCAAGAAGGATGATACGATATCCAATAACTCCCCTAAATTATTCACAACATTTAAAATTAAAATATAATTATCACACAGATATTTCCAATGATTTGATAGATTTATTATTTAATGGCAATGTTGATAATGCAATCATAAAAGAAAAGCAGGTAAATCGTGATTTATTAAATCTAAAAAATTATCATTCAATGGATTGGGATAATTATTTTAAATTTGGAGGATTTCCGTCAGTGATGCATGATACGAATCACAGAAATGCATTTAAAAAATTATACTACTCAGTTGAAACTGTGGTGACAAAAGATTTAGGGACAATGAATAACCTGACTGCAAATACACAAACAAATGCATTAAGATTAATGAAATTTTTGGCGGAAAAATATCCTGGTGACATTTCACAAAATGTGCTTGCAAATAAAATCAAAACTTCTGCAGGAAGTGTTAATACAATAATGGACTTACTTGAAAAGACTCATTTGATATTTCACACAGAACCTTATGCAGGTGCAAATGCAAGAGCAAAAAAATCATGGCAGTATTATTTTGCAACACCAAGCATAATGCATGCAATAAATCTCAAATTCGGATTTTCATCTATAAAATTGAGTGAATATGAAGGAATATTGTTTGAAACATTAGTCGGATCAAACCTTGTTAATTTGAAAAATAGTGAACAGTTCTTTGAATTCAGTATATTCTACGATACATATAAAGTGAAAAAGCAAAAGGTTGATTTTATAATAAAAAAAGATTTTGATGAAGTAATCCCAATAGAAGTTGGACACGGTAATAAAGGTACTGATCAAATTAAGGATGCAATAAGACGTTATAAAGCTCCACATGGAATTGTTATATCTGATACAACAAAAACAATTGAAAAAGTTGATAATGTAATATTCGTGCCAATAAAAACTTTCTCATTAATGTAAAAACTATTAAAATTTGGGAAATATTATTTATTTTCCATTTTTTGTATATGGTGTAGTGTGTTTAAATATTATTATATCATATTAATTGTGTAAGAGCGAAAAGTAGTAAATATTTTGTATAGTATACGGGCAAAATCCTTTTAAATGATTTATGATCTTTATAATATCTATTAAACTTTAAAATTTCTTTCAGCATATGATAACTTAGATAGGTTATTAAATAGCTTAATCAATTATTATTCTTTCTTATTTTCATAAAAACAGTTTTTTAAATAATTATTTTTTAAGGCTGTTTTGGCTGTTTTTAGGCGGGTGCTTATATTTTGTATAGCACAATCAGGTCCTTTCTTCATTGTTTTTTTTGTTGGAATTTTATTATATCATTTCAATGAAAAAATTGAGAACTGGAATTCAAAAATATACTGCATGATCTCATTAGCTTTGTTTGCAGTATTGGGGTTAATCATTTATTCAAATATTGATAATACTGTTGTTTATTATATCAGGAATATTTTGGGTGCATTATTGTTTTATTTCATATTTATGGCAGTTTCAAGAACTTCCTTTTCTGATAAGCTCAATCAATCAAGATTTTATAATTTTTGTGAATCCCGTTCCATGAATATTTATCTGCTGAATTGCCCCTTTATGCAAATTTATTTCCTTTTACTTAATCCGTTAATAGGAACAAATGTTTATTTAACTATTCTGTGTCTTTGGATATTGTCATATACTTCAATATTCATTGCAGTATGGATTCAGAATAAACTGAAAATGTTTTTAGTCAATAAAATTCCAATTCAAAAAGCAAGCGGTTAATAGTAATTGATGATAACAAAAGGGTTTCAAAACAAGGGACAATACTTAAAAAGAAAGGGACTTTAATTGACTTATGAAATATTTACTTTGATTTTATTATTAATTCAATTTCATTAAAAAAATAGGAGATTCAATGGAAAATTATCTAATCGAAACACCAAGCATTGATTACATGAATCCTCTTATTCAAAATAAGGTTCGGGAATTAATGAATAAGTCTGAAGATAATCGGGATTATATCAAAAGAAGTTATATCTTTGTTAGGGATGAAATTCCTCACTCATGGAACATTAAAACAGATGTGGTTTCGAAAACTGCAAGTGAAGTGATTGAAAATAAAACTGCGATATGCTGGACAAAGTCATGCATTCTCGCAGCACTTCTAAGGGCAAATAAAATCCCATCAGGCATCAGTTATCAACTGCTTACAAGAGCATATGATGCAAGTGAAGGTTATATGATTCATGCTTTAAACACTTTGCATATAAAAGATTTGAATAAATGGATTAGGCTTGATGCTAGAGGAAATGAGGAAAATATTAATGCATATTTCAGTTTGGATGAGGAGCACCTTGCTTATTCAATTCAAAGTGAATTGGGTGAAATTGATTATCAGGATAATCATGATGATTTGGATGAAAGATTGGTTAATATACTTGGGGAATGTGAAAATATATTAGAAATTAGGACAGATTTTGAGTTTTAGTTACATTATTAATAGATAAATATTTTTTTAGGCAATGGCAGTGAGAAGGGCGTCTTGTTTTTTTTAAGTTAATTATATTTAATATCCTCTTAATTGATGTGGGATTATTCAATATATTGGATGAATTTTTTGGTTTTTTGTCAATTCTTGCAGTTATTAAATGATTACTATCATTTTTTTTAATAAATTTATTGTATTGACAATATTTCATTTTTAAAGCGAAAATTATTGTAATTTAAAAGCTAAATTACTTAAATGTGTAAGTATAATGTATTTCTATTCCAATATTTTTTGTCGATTATGTTCGATAATTTCCTTAAAATTAATGATATTGTCGATTGTATTCTATAATTATATCAATATTGATGATTTTGTAGATTATACTCGACAAAATTTATATATTTTAAAATACAAACTATACATAAAAAAATCATTGGGGATAGCATTATGATTAAAAGAGAATTATACTTAAACAAAATTGTGAGATTAATAGATAAAGATCCTATTAAAATAATAACTGGTGTTAGAAGAAGTGGTAAAACTTATCTATTAAAAAGTATCTGTGAAGAACTTAAAAATAGAGGAATATCTGAGGAAAGCATATTTCTAATCTCTTTTGAATCAATGAAATACAATAAAATTGAAGATTTCAATCAACTTGATGAATGTATCATCGAACTAACTGAAAATGTTAAAGGCAAAGTTTACCTTCTTTTTGATGAAATACAAAATGTTAAAAACTGGGAAAAAAGTATAAATGCATATAGGGTGGACCTAGATTGCGATATCTACATTACTGGGTCCAACTCAGAACTGCTTTCCGGTGAAATGGCTACATTAATATCTGGAAGATACTATCAAATCAATATCTATCCCTTTTCTTTTGAAGAATTCGTACAATACAAAAAAGAAATAGAAAAAATAGATGTAAGCGATTTGGATGATTTATTTAAGGAATATGTTGAATATGGGGGAATGCCACCCATACAACAAGTTGCAGCTGAAGATAAATACTCTTATTTGAGTGACATATACAATACAATACTTCTAAAAGACATTATTGCACGACATAACATCAGAAACACCGATATGCTCAACAGAATTCTTAACTATGTGATAATGAATCTTGGAAAAAACTTCTCAGCAACTAACATAGTCAAATATATGAAACATGAGAGGCGAAAGATATCAAAAGACACAATACTTGATTATCTTTTATACTCTAAGAATGCATGCTTTATACATCAGGCTCAGCGAATGGACATAAAAGGAAAAAAGGTACTAAAACACAATGAAAAATATTTCATAGTTGATCATGGATTCTACCAAGCAAAATATGGTGAAATAGAAAATATGGGTTCCATCCTTGAAAACATAGTATACATGGAGCTACTCAGAAGAGGATATGATGTAAACATAGGAATAATTAATGAAAAAGAAATAGACTTTGTTTGCACAAAAGACAAAGAAAAAATTCATATCCAAGTAACCTATCAATTAAAAAATGATGAAACAATTGAAAGGGAATTTTCAGGGCTTGCACAAATCAATGACAACTTTGACAAATATGTTTTAAGTATGGATAAACTGGATTTTTCAGGAAGCGGATTAAAACACAGAAACATTATCGATTTTTTAATATCTGATTATATATAAAAAAGAAGGAAGGGTAATGAATGAAGTTGTACTATTTGCAGTTTTAAAAGCTTTTTAATGGTGATGAGTCAAATATTATAATGTAAAATCTAAAAGTACATTATATTTTGTATAGTATACGGGCAAAATGTTTTGGATTATGCAGTAATTATGTTGGCATTTCTCCAACATTAGTAATACTTTTTTATATTTTATTATGTTTTTAAGTAGTAATAATTTTATAAAAAGTATTACAATTTAATTTTGATGTCGAAATTTTTATACTATTAAATAACTATTTTAGGTTCATTTCATAGTAAATAATTGCATTATCATCTTATTTTTATAATTTAACGCTATTAATTTTTGGTTATTTCCTATTTAATCATTAATTATACAATTTCATTATTTTTAAAAAGATATTACTTTATTTAAAAGGATAAACCTTGTTCTAGTAAATTTAATATATGTGGTCGTTATTTCTTTTAGAAAAATTTAAATGTTTTATAATGCTTATTTTTTGAATTAAACTTCAAAAATCAAAGTTAATACTTTAATAACATTTATATGGTTATTACTCCTATGAATATTTAGATTAGTTAATTAGATGCTTAATTATGAAATTGTTATTAAATATTGGAGAGTTTATTAAGAACCACATTATTTTGATTGGGTGTCTGATTTTCATAATTCTAGATTGTTGGAGAGTATCATGGAAAGTTATATGCAAAAAATTGGATTGATTAGAGATGACATAAATCCCATAAATATGGATTTAATAGGATTATTTGAAGAATTCAATAGTGAAAATGTTTCTCAAATAATATTTTATCATGCGTGTAATGTTCTAATGGATATGAGTTCTATAACTTGTGAATCAGTTCATATTTTGTCAAAGAGTGTGTATTCAAATTTAAATAGTGAACATATTCCTGATACTCTCTTTAACTGATCTTGATGTTGACTTAATATTAATATAAACGATAAAATTGGGAACTTTTTCTAATAAAGGATTCCAATGATATGTAAGTAAGTTATTTGAGTGGGAAAGATTCAGATTTTCCATTTACTAAAAAATTTAATTAAGAGTGGATTAATGATGTTGATTAAAATTCCAAATAAATTGGAGGAATTTCACAGGAATTTAACAAAACTTAATTCATTAGATTATGATCATCAAACAATAGCTAAATAGCAAGCCATATGAAGTTTAGAATAGTTATAATAAAATAACTATTCTCTCTTCTATTTATCTTTTTAAGATTAGAATACATGAGTTTTTTGTAGTCTACGAATTGAATTTATATATCTAATTATTACTTAATTTAAGAATTGAATTTATTTCAAGTTTATTTTTTTATTTAAATGAAAAAATAATGTAAAATAAAATGTGATACTATGGTTGTAAAAATCGCAATAATTAAAAGTGGAAATATCGGTACATCACCGGTTATTGACCTATTGTTAGACGAAAGAGCAGACAGACCAAATATCGATGTAAGAACCTTTGGATCTGGAGCTAAAATGAATCCGGAACAAATAGAAGACGTTGTACCTAAAATAGATGCTTTCGAACCTGATTTCGCAATCTTCATTAGCCCAAACCCAGGAGCACCTGGACCAGCTAAAGCAAGAGAACTCTTATCTGAAAAAGACATTCCTGCTATTATTGTTGGTGACGCACCTGGTAAAGGTAAAAAAGATGAAATGGATGAACAAGGTCTCGGTTACATCATTGTCATGTCCGACCCAATGATTGGTGCAAAAAGAGAATGGTTAGACCCAACTGAAATGGCTATCTTCAACTCTGACATCTTAAAAGTACTCGCAGAAACCGGAGCATTAAGATTAGTCCAGAAAACCATTGATGCTGTAATCGCTCAAGCTGATGCAGGTGAAGCAATCGAATTACCTAAACTCATTGTTACCGCTGAAAAAGCTGCAGAAGCTGGTGGATTTGCAAACCCATACGCAAAAGCAAAAGCTATCGCTGCATATGAAATGGCTGGATCCGTTGCTAACTTAGACATGAAAGGTTGTTTCATGACTAAAGGTTTTGAAAACTTCATCCCGTTAGTAGCTGCTGCTCATGAAATTGCTGCATGCGCTGCTAAATTAGCACAAGAAGCAAGAGAAATCGAAAAAGCAAACGACACAGTTTTAAGAACCCCTCACATGAAAGAAGGAAACTCAGGTTGTAAAACAGATTTAATTAGTAAACCGCAATAAGGTTTCCTATTTTCTTAAATTTTTTAGGAGGATAGTATGAAAATATATGATGATATTCTGGATTTGTATGGTCCTGATGGAAAAATCCTTGAGGAATCCGTACCATTGGAATCCATTAGCCCACTTAAGAATTCTGCTATACAGGAAATGATTTATGACATTAAAAGGTCCTGTGCAGTCAATTTGGCAGGTATTGAAAATGGTTTAAAGAATGCGGCAATGGGTGGAAAAGCGACATATATTCCAGGAAGAGAATTGGATTATGAAATTGTTGAGAATGCAGATGTAATCGCTGATAAAATCAAGAAAATTCTTCGTGTTAATGAGGATGATGATACAACTGTTGAACTAATCAACGATGGCCAACAATTGTTGGTTCAATTGCCTTTTGAACGTTTAAATGTTGCTGCAGATTATTCTGTTTCAACAATGCAGACTGGTGCTGCAACCATTCAGGCAATTATTGACAGCTTTGAAGTTAACATGTTCGATGCATCAACAATCAAAACTGCAGTAATGGGAGCATATCCGAGAACTGTCGATCTTTCAGGTGCTAATATCAGTGCTCTTTTAGGGCCTCCTGTATTGTTGGAAGGATTGGGATATGGTTTAAGAAATGTCATGGCAAACCATGTAGTTGCCATTACCAATAAGCAAACTTTAAATGCAGCTGCATTGTCTTCAATCATGGAACAGACTGCAATGATTGAAACTGGTGATGCTTCTGGTGCATTTGAAAGAATGCATTTATTGACATTGGCGTATCAAGGTTTAAATGCAAATAATTTAGTGTTTGACATCGTTAAAGAAAATGGTAATGGAACTGTTGGAACAGTTATCCAATCATTGGTTGGAAGAGCGATTGAAGACAATGTTATCAGAGTTGCTAAAAAAATGCCATCAGGATATAATATGTATGAGCCTGTGGATTGGGCATTATGGAATGCATATGCTGCTGCAGGATTGCTTGCTGCAGTCATTGTTAATGTAGGTGCTGCAAGAGCCGCTCAGGGCGTAGCTTCAACAGTATTGTATTATAATGACATGCTGGAATATGAGACAGGCCTTCCTGGTGTAGATTACGGTAGAACTGAGGGCGTAGGTGTAGGATTTAGTTTCTTCTCCCATTCCATTTATGGTGGTGGGGGACCGGGTACATTCCACGGAAACCACGTAGTGACAAGACATGCAAAAGGAACTGCAATTCCTTGTGCATCAGCTGCAATGTGTCTGGATGCAGGAACTCAGATGTTTTCAGTTAAAAGAACATCTGCATTAATTGGAATTGTGTATGGTACTATTGATAACCTTAGAAACCCTATTCCAAATGTGGCCAAGGTTGCAGGAGAAATTAAAGATAAAATTTAAGGTGTTTTTCATGGATGAATCAAAACAAGTAAATGTAATTGATATTAAGATTATTCCAAACAGATTTTTAAAGCCAGACACCTGTGAAAAAATTCTAAATGAGATTTATGAATTGGAAGGAAACATGAGAGTATTGATACATGGCCCTTCTCTTCCCAAAAAAGTATTTTATGGTCCTGGCAAAGGCCATGAAGTAAATCATACAGACAGAAAAACAATTCAAGTTAAAGGAAATGATGTGGATTTAAGAGTCATGGTTGGAGATATTATCATCACGGCAGATATTTCCAAATTCAATGAGTTCATGGATAAATTGCAGGTTATTTTAGACGAAAACATGCCATGTGATGTTACAGTTTTGGTTGGAAGATTCACTCGAACTAAAAGCACAATTTCCGATTATTTAAAATATGGTGAAAGTTTTGAAAATCATATTGATAAACGTTACATTGGTTTAGTTGATTCTAGTGCACGAAGTTCTGAAACGGTAAAAGTTATAAAATAATTTTATGGTGAATTTATGACATATGAAGCACAATTTGGCCCTGGTGAAACAAAAATTGCTGAAAACAGAAGAAAGCATATGGATCCAGAGCATAAATTTAAAAAGATAAGGGAAGTCTCTGATGAGGGTATCGTAAAGATATTGGGTCATAGAAATCCTGGTGAAAGTTATAAAACAGTTCATCCACCATTGGCTGAAATGGAAGATGATGGGGATATTATTAAAAGTATTGTAGAACCTACTCCTGGTGCCGCAGAAGGTATTAGGGTCAGGTATATTCAATTTGCTGATTCAATGTACAATGCTCCGGCACAGCCTTATGATAGGGCAAGAACTTACATGTGGAGATACAGAGGGGTAGATACAGGTACATTGTCTGGAAGACAAGTAATAGAAATAAGAGAACAAGATTTAGAAAAAATTTCAAAAGAATTGATAGAAACAGATATTTTTGACCCTGCCCGATCAGGTATGAGGGGAGCGACAGTACATGGGCACTCATTAAGATTGGATGAAAATGGGTTAATGTTTGATGGACTTCAAAGATATGTCTTCAATGAAGATGATGGTCATGTTTACTATGCTAAAGATCAGGTCGGCCGTCCATTGGATGAGTTGGTAGATGTCGGTGTACCTTTGGATGA
This sequence comes from uncultured Methanobrevibacter sp., assembly GCF_900314695.1. Taxonomy (NCBI): domain Archaea; kingdom Methanobacteriati; phylum Methanobacteriota; class Methanobacteria; order Methanobacteriales; family Methanobacteriaceae; genus Methanobrevibacter; species uncultured Methanobrevibacter sp. The sequence continues at coordinate 13,609 of NZ_OMWD01000002.1, forward strand.
AGAATATCTAAAAGAAATCACAACCATTTACAGGGAAGATAATATTGGTATGAGACAAGATAAAGAAGCACTTGAGGTAGTTGAAAATATTCATGAAGCACGTACCAAAGGTGGATATGGTTTAGGAGTATTTTCTAAAGACTTAAAAAAGAAATTAGGTGAATGAGATGGCTTTGGAAGATAAAAAATTTTTAGAAGCTTTAAACAATAAGTTTAAAGGAGAAGACCAGGAAAGTGATCACACCAGTTTCTACTGCTTTGGTGGATGGAGGCAATCCGAAAGAAAAAGGGAATTCAATGATACTGCTGAAAAGCTGGCTAAAGAAAGAAACATGCCTTTCTATAATCCTGACATTGGAGTGCCGTTAGGTCAAAGGCAATTGATGGCATATAAAATCTCTGGTACTGAAGATTATGTTGAAGGGGATGATTTACACTTCTGTAACAATTCAGCTATCCAACAATTGGTGGATGACATTAAAAGAACCATTATTGTGGGAATGGACACAGCACATTCAGTATTGCAGGAAAGATTGGGTGTTGAAGTAACTCCAGAAACAATCAATGAGTATATGGAAAACATTAACCATGCGCTTCCTGGAGGAGCAGTAGTTCAAGAGCATATGGTGGAAGTGCATCCGGGTCTTGTAGATGATTGTTATGCTAAAATCTTCACAGGTAATGATGATTTGGCTGATGAATTGGATAAAAGGGTGTTGATTGATATCAACAAGGAGTTTCCAGAAGACCAGGCTGAAATGCTTAAAAAATATGTTGGAAATAAAACATATCAAGTAAGTAAAGTTCCTACACTTGTCGTAAGGGCATGTGATGGTGGTACAGTTTCAAGATGGTCTGCTATGCAAATCGGTATGAGTTTCATTAATGCATATAAATTATGTGCTGGGGAAGCAGCTATTGCGGACTTTTCATATGCTGCAAAACATGCTGACGTTATTGGTATGGCAGCATTCTTACCTGCAAGACGTGCAAGAGGCCCTAATGAACCTGGTGGTGTAGCATTTGGTACATTGGCAGATATTGTTCAAACTTCAAGAATTTCCGATGACCCCGCTGAGATAACATTGGAAGTAATTGCTGCGGGAGCTGCATTATACGACCAGGTATGGCTAGGTTCATATATGTCTGGAGGAGTAGGATTTACCCAATATGCTAGTGCAACATACACTGATGATATTTTGGATGACTTTATCTATTATGGTATGGACTATGTAGAAGACAACTATGGAATGTGCCAAGCGGAGTTAAGTATGGATACAGTACGTGACATTTCTACTGAAGTAACACTTTATGGATTGGAACAATATGAATTGCCTACTCTTTTGGAAACACACTTTGGTGGTTCTCAAAGAGCTTCTGTGGTATCTGCAGCAGCAGGCTGTTCCGCAGCTTTCGCTACAGGAAATTCAAATGCTGGTGTTAATGGTTGGTATCTAAGTATGATTTTGCATAAGGAAGCTCATTCCAGACTTGGATTTTATGGTTATGACTTGCAGGATCAGGCTGGTGCGGCCAATTCTTTATCAGTTAGAAGTGATGAAGGTTTAATTCACGAATTAAGAGGACCTAATTATCCAAACTATGCGATGAACGTAGGTCACCAACCAGAATATGCAGGAATTGCCCAAGCGCCTCATGCTGCAAGAGGGGATGCATTCTGTACAAATCCTCTAATTAAAATTGCTTTCGCAGATAATAATAATACATTCGATTTCAAACATGTGAGAAAAGAAATCGCTAGAGGAGCTTTAAGGGAATTCATGCCATCTGGTGAAAGAGATATTATTATCCCATCAAGATAATTTTATCTCTTTTTATTTTTTTATTATGTATTATTTTTATATTTTCTCATGTGGATGTTAAGGTTGAAAACATATTATTTTGGAAGCTATTACATTTAATGAGAAAAATCGATTAATTAAATTAAAATTAAAAAATTACTTTTAATCTCTTTATTCTCTTTTTCAATTATTGTAACAATATTAATTTGATTCAAAATCGGAAATAAATAAGTATATGATTTTGAGTTTAATATTATGATGTATGAGCAAAAAGTACATTATATTTTGTATAGTATACGGGCAAAATCCCTTTTAAATGATTTTTAGACTTTATATTATTTGTTAGAGTTAAATAATTGTTTTTTCTTATTTTTACATAATTTTATTTGAATATTTATGCTCCTGCTCAAATTGGCAATGCCATTGTTTGCTATTTGATATTCAATTTTGATTCGCTGAACAATGTCGCTTCACCTGCTATTAGAACTTTATCATTTTTGATTTTACAGTATAATTGTCCACTTCGTTTGGAAGCCTGATATGCATGTATATTATTTTTGTTTAATTTTTCACTCTAGTATGGCACAATATGGCAATGCCCAGAACCGCATACTGGATCTTCAGGAATATTTAATTTTGGTCCGAATGATCTTGAAACGCAATCATATTCCTTTCCTTTTGCAGTAATATGAAGTAATAGTCCTTCTAATTTTTCTATTTTATCTAAATTTGGTTTAAAATCAATTACACTTTGGGGACTATCCAATACACATAACAAATCTCTTGCTTTAAAAATCTCATTTGGTTTTACTCCCAATGCATTGATGATTTCGTCAGTTATGTTCACTGATTTCAAATCATATGCTGGAAATTCCATTTCATATAATGTATCTCTTCTTTTAACAGATAATTGGATATTATCAATTGTTTTAAAATAAATTTCATCTGTGTTTTCATAAAAGTTTAGTATTACAAAGGCTGTTGCTAGTGTTGCATGTCCACAGAGGTCTACCTCACCTCCTGGCGTAAACCATCTGATTTCATATTGATTGGAGTTTTTAACTGCAAATGCAGTTTCAGATAGGTTGTTTTCAATGGCTATATTTAACATCACCTCTTCATTTATCCATTCATCAAGAATGCAGACTGCCGCAGGATTTCCTTTAAATATCTGATTGGTAAAAACATCAACAACATACTGTTTCATTTTCTACACCCAAATATATTTTTTTTCATTCAATATCCTTAATGTTTGTGTAACAGTAAATAATTTTAAAATTTATATAATTTGGGGGTTAATATTATGTCTTGAGTGAAAAACATTGAAAAAAAGATTTTTAAAATTGAATAAGGATAAATTTGTTAAACAAATTTTGACACATCCTCATTCAATATGCATATCTATTGGTTGACATTGCGTCGCCAAAACATCCTAAGATGTTATATGATATTATGAACGTCAAACTATATAAAAGTTTCATTCATTACTAATTTCCAAATTAAGGCAATATTCTATTCTAAAAACAATTTTATATTCTAAAAACAATCTTTATTTTTAAAAATAAGAAATTATAAATAATTTTAAAACAAAATATTCAATTCTAAAACACTAATACAATAATGCATATTAATGGTGTTTTTATGAATTGGAAAGAGAATTCAATTAAAAACACTCCAATCAAATTTGGAGGAATAGACATTCTTGCTGTTGAAAATATGGTGCTTGCTATCTCTTATTTGTTCCTAGCAAGTTACTACTTATTGTTGGCCATTAACTTGTTAATGTAAAACAATCTATGATGTCGAATTGGAAGCATAGTTGGATTTCATCCGAAATTTTCTAATTTGATAAACTGACAATTTAGATGATAATTAGCTTTAATATGTGTTTTATAGCTTCCTTTTTTACACATAGTTCAAAAAAGCATTATTTTTCCACTTTAAAGGCACCAAAATATTATTGATAAGATTATATGGGTTGATATTAAACATATGATGTAAGAACTAACGTACATTATATTTTGTATAGTATACGGGCAAAATCCATTATACTCTATTTTTAAGGAATTATTTTAGATTTGCTGAAGATACGATACATTTAAAAAGATTTAATTCATGTTTATAATGATTTTATTTATTGTTTTTCAGTAAATGTTGTGACTTTGTGTCAAATCAGCGTTTTAGAATTATGAAAATAAACGCCATTAAAGCCCCGGCAATGATAAACCACTGAATGAATCTATTACCATAACTATGCATGAATGTGAAAAGTATGACGGCAGAGACAATAACTCCAGATAAAGAAATTATAGGTTTATCTAATTTTGTTATTAGAAAGATGCTGAGTGTAAATATAATTAAACCAATTATTCCACTTAGGACTATGAAATAATCATTAATCGAAATAAGTGAAAGTATAATCAATATTACACAAATTATCATGACTATTAATGCCATATTTAACAGTATTTTTCTTAAAGTCTTATTTTTTTTCGCTCCATCATCTTTGATTTTTGCATGCTCTTTTAAGGATTCGGTTTCATTATCAGAATTGAACGTTTTAACGACATCCTTATTTTTGTATTTTTCATCAAAATTCCTGAATAAATATCTTAAGAATGCATAAAATATAATCGCAGACAGCACCTCGGAAACAGTTACTCCAATAAGGACGCAGTGGCTGATGCCCTGCATATTCAATACATATATTACGCCGCATTGCACACAAAGTTTTATGAAAATGAAAAACAGTGAATACATACTTTTTCCAAAACCGTCCAACATTTTTGAAGAAACAATTGTAAATGGAAGTGAAATCATTATAACTGTCCCAAGAATTGCAATCCAAAGTATTTCTGTCTGCATTCCGGTAATGGAAAAAAGGCTAAATGCATAATCGCGCAAAATTATGAATGCAATCATCACTACAATTGTTGTTATAACACATATTTTAAGTGTGTATTTATACATTTCATATAATTCATCGAATTCATGTGCACCGAATAAATGCCCTGTAACACTCATTAATGCCCTACCATAACCCCTGACAGGTGAATTCAATAAGGTTTTAAGTTTATTTGATGCAGAATAAATTACCGGTCCGACAGGTCCCATTGTCGCTGTTAATATGCCATTAATAAATGATGATGTGAAAGTCCACAATCCCTCATCCAGGAAATTAGGAAAGGCGACCTTGCAAATTTCAATAAGTATATACGGGTGGAATTTAAAGTATTTTCTAGATAAAGGAATTTTTGTTCTTCCAAGCAGATACATTAACACGAAAACTATGAACGGAATTAATGAAGATAAAATAGTGGCATATGATGCTCCTTTAACTCCTAAATTCAAATTAAAAATAAAAATAGGATCCAATATTATATTTAAAATATTTGATGATATTATGAATATGGTTGGTATTCTTGAATTTCCTTCTGCCTGTAAAGTTTCAGAGAAAAAATTAACAAACATGAATATATATGCAAAAGTTAGAATTGGCATCAGATAATCCATAGCTAAAAGATATGAATCAGCAGGGTTTACACTATATAATATTTCCTGAGCAAATACACTGCAAAATAATATAAGAACCCATATTATATTGGTAATGATGATTCCATGAATCAATGTATTATATCCACTTTCATAATCGCCAAACCCAATATAACGGGATATCAGAGAATTAGTTCCCCGTCCAAGCGAATCGCCGAATGAAAATATAAGAGAAACAAAAGGAATTGAAATGCCCACTGCAAAGGAAGCATGAATGTTTATTTGTGTTATCCATGCCATATCAACAATACCATAAATGGAATCAAAAATACAAAAGGCTATTATTGGTATACTCAATTTCCAAAAAGATTTTTTAGGTTGTGAAACCAAATCAATTTTTTCATTCATCATTAAAAATTTTATTTTTCTTTAATATAAATATATCACATTATGTTTCTAATAATGTGGAGGATGTGATGTTTGTTGCAACATGTAGTTTAAAATTTATATAATATTCAGTCAAATATTATGGTATCGCAGATAAAGTAGTAAATATATTGTATAGTATACGGGCAACAAGATTTTTAAATGATTTATAATCTTTATAATATTTATTAAACTTTAATATTTCTTTCAGCACATGATAACTTAGTATGGGTTATTGAATAGTTTAATAAATTATTATTTCTTCTCATTTTCATAAAAACCGTTTTTTAAATAATTATTTTTTTATGGATGTTTTGGCTGTTTTTAGGAGGGTGCTTATATTCTGTATAGTATTTTTTGTATATTGTCCTATGAAAACATTTCATTAACATTAACTGTGTTTTTTCATAAAGTCTCACTTTGAAAATGTTTATTATTAATAAGAATTATATAGATAAAATAAGGATTCATTACATTATGGTGATTTTTCATGGTTTTTACTATTGATGATATTAGAAAAAGGGTTATTCCAATTGTTATTAAGTATGGTATTAATACTTTCAGTCTTTTTGGATCTTATGCTCGAAATGAAGCCAATGAAAATAGTGATCTGGATTTTGTAATGGATAAAGGTGATTTGAAAGGTCTGCAATATGTTTCTTTAGTCCAGGATTTGGAAGATGAATTTAATTGCCATGTTGATGTAGTCAGTAAAGGCAGTTCAAATAAAAAGTTTCTCGAAGCAATAAGCAAGGAGGAGGTTCTTTTGTATGAACGAGAAAGATAAAAGATGTGCTGAAACAATAATTGACTATTGTAACCGTATTGATGATTATTTAAATCGATTTGATGATGATAAAGAAATTTACATGTCTGACAGTTTATATAAAGATGCTTGTGCATTAGTTATCATTCAAATGGGCGAATTTGCCAATAGATTTTCAGATGAATTCCTCGAGGAATATGATGGAATTGAATGGGGCCAATTAATTGGTTTGAGAAATGTCACAGCTCACAATTATGAAAACATAATTGATGACATCATTTGGGAAGTTATGCATGAAGATGTCCCAGAAATTAAAGAATATTTGGAAAAGATTCTTTATAATTAAAATTATCATTTAATTTTAAGAGTAAAAAAAGCAATAACTATTTTATATGGTATAAATGCAATATTAAGCAGATAATCAGCTTTTAACAAAACATATATTATTGAAATCTATAATGGATTTAATTCAAAACTTAAATTTTTAATAAATAATCAAATGGATAATATGTTAAACAGAACTCCTAAAGTGCATATAGTATATTGTCATCCTAGTGAAAAATCAATCACAAATACTATTAAACAGGGATATATTGATGGATTGGAAGAAATAAATATCCCATACACCATCACAGATTTATATGGATCTAATTTTAATTCAGATATTACTGAAGAGGAATATTTAAGAGAAAATAATAATATTCCATTTCCTTTAGCTGAAGATGTGATTATTGAACAGGAAAAAATTAATAATGCTGATATCTTGACATTCATATTCCCGTTATTTTGGATGGATGCGCCTTCAAAATTGGTTGGTTATTTTGCAAGAGTATTTACAAAGGGATTTAAATATGATTATGATGACTGCAAATCAGTATCAATGAATACAATGATTCATACAAACTTCCTGATTAGTGCCGGTAGTAATTACGATGATTTGGAAAAAGACGGCAAAGTAAATGCATTGGAAACAATATTTATAAAAGATAGGTTAGCCGGAAAAACTAAAGATGCCACCATGTATTTTTTTGAAAAAACAACATATCTAAAAGAAAAGGAATTGCATAACCGGAAAAATTATTTTAATTTAGCAAAAAATATTGCTAAAGAGACTATTAGTTAAACTAACTAAATCTTTTTCAAGTCTATCTTAAAAATTTAGTGAATAGTCATTTTTGAGAATAAATTTAACACTCCCACACCTAAGATGATGAGTAAAATTCCTAGAATGGCAGCCCAGTCTGGGGTCTGTTTGAATGCAATAATGCCTACAACTGTCACAAGTACTATTCCTAATCCTGACCAAATAGCATAAGTAATACCTATTGGGATGGTTTTTAAGCAAGTGCTGAGGCAATAAAATGAGAGAATGTATAATATGATTGATGCTATGGTTGGTAAAAATTTACTAAAATCCTCAGAGAATTTTAATAGGGTTGTGGCACTTGTTTCAAATAAGATTGCAAGTAAAAGATACATCACATTGTTCATTTAAGATAACTCCTATCATATTATTTGCGGTAAAGAATATATACTTTTTTTTAATAAATTAATCTAGAGCAAAAGTACATTATATTTTGTATAGTATTGTTGGTATATTGTTCTTTGATAAGATTCATTAACAATTTTGTGTTTTTTCATAAAGTTGCAATTTGAAAATGTTTATTATTAATGAAATTGATATCTTATAATACAATTAATAGGGAGGAATTATTTTTGACTGAGAGTAATGAATTGGATTCTACTTGCGGAATTTCAGATGAAGAGCTTACTGAAAGGTTTAAGGAATCTATTAGGATAGATCAGGAAATATGTAAAGTTAAAGGACTTCCTATTGCGGGTTATGATGATGAATTGGATAGTCCATACATTGAGTATCCTGACGGAAGGAGAGTATATCCAAATGAAAAATAGACTTCCGGAAGTTATTGTTTTTGCAGGTCCGAATGGTAGTGGAAAAACTACCATAACTCGTATGGCTAAAACTGTTGGAGTTTACATCAATGCTGATGATATAAAAAAATCTAATTCCTGCAGTGATTTGGAGGCTGCCTTGAAAGCCGAAGAACTTAGGGAGTTCATGATTGAGAAAAATAAAGATTTCACATTTGAAACAGTACTTTCCACAGATAGAAATCTTAAATTATTAAAAAAAGCTAAAGAAAAGGGATATTTTTTAAGATGTATTTATGTTCTCACATCAAATCCTGAAATTAATAAAATCCGTGTTGATATTAGAGAATCAATGGGTGGGCACTCTGTTCCTGAAGAAAAAATCAAATCAAGATATTACAAGGCACTGGATTTGATTCCAGAATTGGTTGAAATATGTGATATTGTCCATATCTATGATAATACCAATGTTCCATTTAGAATATTTAAGAAAAGAAAAGATGTTTATTTCCATTGGGAAAACAAGTATTGGAGTTTTTCAGACATTGAAAAACTTACTGGAATAAAAGATTATGAAAATTGATACCAAGTATACATTCATTACTATTTAATGTCTTTTCATGTAAGGTATAGTGTAGGGGCTAAAAGTACATTATATTTTCTAGAGTATACGGGCAAAATCTTTTAAATAATTTATTTTATTAAATAAGTTCTATTTTTTATAATAAAAAAATTATATTGATTTTTTTTCATCAAAAATAGATTACCTTTTTAATATACTAACTACTAAAATAAAATTATATTAAATAAAAATGGATAATATAGGTATTAAATTCATTTTTTGTTTTAAATCGATATTTGGCGGAATATGTGTATAATGGGGATATTATGAATAATCTGATTAATTTTGAAGGAATAGAAATTGACCAAGAATTATTGGAAAGAACAAATCCTATATTTAACACTGCCAGAATGACTCTTTTTCAATTGGCTGCTGCAGGTCATGATGATGCCAAGGATATAGCTCAAAAGTTGAATCTTACTCGGGAAGATACACAAGATAGTAAAACAGTTAAGGCCGATGAAGATGACCTTTTCATTAACAGTGTGGTTATGGAAGTAAGATATTTTACTAATGGAAAAATAGCTAAAGAATCAGGTTTTACTGAAGTTGACTTGCCATGTGGTTTCACACCTAGAGCCATTGAATTTGCAAAAAGTGGCAAGAAATTTGTTGGAATGGATCTTCCCGCAACCATTAATGAAGTTGAACCTGCTATTATGTCACTTCTAGATGAAGAACAGAAAAAACTTGTTAATTTCGAGGGTGTAGACGCAACTAATTATCAATCGCTTAAGTCTGCATTTGATAAGATTGAGGGGGAGGTATGTATAACAACAGAAGGACTCCTAATGTATCTTACAGATTCCGAGATGGATGTCCTGTGTGACAATATTAAAAAGATTCTTGCAGAGCATGGTGGATATTGGATTACTCTTGACCCTGAGATGTCTCTTCTCTACCTTTTGATAGTAAAATCATTCTATGGGGAGCGAACACGGGAGATTATGTGGCAGTCTAAGTATAGAATAGATGACAAATCTGATGCAAATGCTATAGAAAATACAATAACCATTAGCGTCCGAGGTGATGTTCAGGAAAATATGAAGAATGCAATGAATTATATTAAATCCAAGGGATTTAAGTTGGAGAGGCTTCCGTATGCTGACCATGTGCCCGAATTTAAAAGTTTAGAAAATGCAAATCCTAAGATTGTAGCTCAGATTAGGGAAGGTTTTAAGAGAGTATGTATCTGGAAGATTGCAGTTGATGAATCAGTTAATGTTGACATTTCTGATGTCGGGGCAGAGTCATTTAATGCGGATGCATCAATTGATGGTGACAGGCTTAATTTGGTTTTGTCAGGAAATCTTGATACATTGAGTGCACCTGAGCTTCTTGCTAATTATGAGAAGATTAAGAAAGATAATACTCTCAACAGTGTGTTTATTGACTGTTCTAAACTAGAATATGTGTCCTCTGCAGGGCTGCGTGTTCTTCTTATTATGCAAAATGACTGTGAGGATGGGGTTATAATGAAGTCATGTAATGAAACTGTTATTGGAGATTTATCAAATACTGATATAAAGATACTGTAAGAGCTAAAAGTACATTATATTTTGTATAGTATACTGGCAAAATCCTTTTTAATTATTTCTCCAATAAGTAATCTTTTTATTAAATGTAAAATATATTCAATAGTATGTTTGAAACAGTTTTTTATTTTCCGTGGGAAGTTTCTTTGATAATATTTCTACAAAGTACTCTTCCAGGTTTCGTATTAGGTTTCTTTGAAGTTATTGCAGAGGTGGTCTCTAAAAACGTCCTTGCATTGTTATTCATTTTAATCTATTTGACATATAACAAGGATTGGGGTAAATTTACATTGCTTTCGTTGGGCGTGGCTGGTGTGTGCTGCGATTTTGTCAAGGTGACAGTTGCACGTTTAAGGCCATATGCCGCTGTTGATACAATCAAGTGCATTCGTGCCGATGTGGCTGACCAGAATCCTCTTGACTTTAAAATCCAGGGATATTCGTTTCCAAGCGGACATACGATGATGGCAACCAACCTGTTTTTGGCAATTCCAATATACGTCAGGAATATCCAATATATATCTATTGGATTGGTTGGAGTTTTTATTGTTGCTCTTTCAAGGGTCGGATTAGGCGTTCACTTTCCGACTGATACTATTGCAGGATTCATCATTGCTTTGGCGATAATTTTAATATTGTCTCGTATTTATGACAAGATTGAAAATAGGACATATCTTTATTTGGCTATTTGCGCTCTGTCTTTGGTTGGTGTATTGTTCTGTCCTGAAATAAGTTATATTAAGTATGTGGCATTGGCTTTGGGAATTTCATTAGGTTTTCTTGTTGAGGAAAAATATGTAAACTTCGAAAATCCTAAAAGCAGAAGGGATGCAATAGTTAGGCTTGTTGGAGCAGTCATATTGTTTGTATTGCTTTTTGTCTTAATCCCGAAATTTGCAGGCAATACCGACCTGGTTAAATGTATTGTGCATTCTTTATGTACTTTCATAATGCTCGCCATATATCCTTTAGCTTTTAAAAAGATTGATAGGGATGGATGACTGAATCCATTTAATCATCTTTACTTTTTTTTTGAGAATATTTTTTCACATCAATTGATATTTGTTGTGATCGTGTCAGATTAGCGTTTTAGAATTATGGTAATAAACACTATAAAAATCTCAGCAAGGATAAACCAAAGAATGGATTCATTACCATAACTATGCATGAATGTGAAAAGTATGACTGCAGAGACAACAAATCCCAATAAGGAAATTATCGGTTGATTTAATCTTGTTATTAGATAGATGATGACTGTACAGATAGCTAAACAAATTATTCTGCCCATGAATATGGAATAATCATTAACAGAAATAGGTGAAAGCACAATCTAGATTACACCAATTATCAGGGCTATTAATGCTATATTTAAAAGTATTTTTTTCAGGGTCTTATTTTTTCCTGCTCCATCATCTTTGATTTTTGTATTATCTTTCAAAAATTTGGTTTCATTATCAGATTTAAACGTTTTAATGACCTCTTTATTTTCATATTTTTTATTAAAATTCTTGAATAAGTATCTTAAGAATACATAATTTACAATTGCAAATATTATCTCAGTAATAGTTATTCCAATCAGGACACAGCGATTATTATGCACCATAAAAAATATTTAGGTATGACTAAAAAATATAAATAATATGATAAATGAATATTGAATATGGGGATGATTTGTTGAAAAAAATTACTGTAGACATTTTAATGGGTATTGCAATCATATTGGAATTTGTCAGCCTTCCTATTTTAATTCATGAAATAATTGGAATTGGACTGGTATTCTTAATTATATTGCATATAAATTTCAATAAAAACTATTTTAAAGCAATACCTAAAGGAAAATACACTCTTAAAAGAACCATAGATCTTATCATAAACATTGGGTTGTTGATTTCTTTATCGATAACTATAATTTCCGGCATCTGTTCCAGCCAAAAATCATTGAGAAATTTGACAATTGGTAAATATAAAATTTCACATATTCATAAATCCTCTTCGATTATCAGCCTAATATTTTTAGGACTGCATTTGCTGACAACTCGTAAAAAATTATTTAGCGAAATTAAAAAATTACATTGACTTTCGTTTTGAATACTTCAAGCCAATAGTCTATTTATTGTGAAAAAAGAAAATTTTTTTTATTTGATTTTTAAAAAGTGAATCAAGAGTTTTGTGTAAATCCTAATTAATTTGCTTTTATGTGTGAATTGTTGTTGAACTCATTTCAATATATGTGTTTGAAGAAAAATTATCTTCAAGAGATTGAGAAAAAATATCTGTACACAATCACTTGCAACGGTGAAAAACCCACCTTATCGGACAATAGCGAATTTAAATTTGATTATATATGTAGTAAATTTTAAATATCAATTAAATAAAAACTTTTCATTATAGTATTGGTGTTGTAACTGATAATACTATTTCAATTAATAAATATTAAATCATGTTCAAATCATCAAGATGAGTATTAATCAAACTCACTTATTTTTCAAATACAAATTAAAAAGGGAGAGATTCTTATTAAGACAAGGAATAAACTGTTAATGGGTTTATCAGTATTTTTGATACTATTTGTTTTAATGGGTAGTGTGAGCGCTATAAATGATAACATTACTGATTTAAGTCAAGATACTGATAATGCAATTGCTCAAGAAAAAATTTCAACAGGAAACGATGATTCTAGCTTAAAAGAAATAGAAAATAATGAAATATTAAAAACAGACTCTGAAAATACAACATTAAAAACACTTGTTGGTGGAAATACTTTTGCTGACATTCAAACAGTAATAGATTCTGCAGCAAGTGGGGATACATTAGAACTCAATGGACTTTATAAAGGGTCAGGAACACCAGTAATAATTGATAAAAACAATTTGACAATTGTTGGAAATGATGCAATATTGGATGCACAAGGACAATCCAGAATTTTCAATATAACTGGAACAGGAATTATATTAAAAAATATAGGTTTCATAAACGGTAATGCTACTGATAAAGGTGGTGCAATCTACTGGTATGGAGTTAATGGAACTGTAAATGACTGTAACTTCGCCAACAACAAAGCAACACAAATGGGAGGTGCAATCTACTGGTATGGTTCTAATGGGACAATAAACAACTCCAATTTCATAAATAACACTGCAGAAAAATATTGTGGTGGAGCAATCCAATGGGACACCAATTCCGCCAATGGAACAGTAAATGGCTGTAACTTCACCAACAACATAGGAACACAAAGGGGAGGTGCAGTCTACTGTCAAGCAAAAAATGGAACAATAAACAACTCCATCTTCATAAACAATACATCAATCAATGGTGGTGCAATCAATTGGGCGCCTGATGCTTTAAACGGGGCTGTAAATAATAGTATTTTCATTAACAATACTGGAAACGACGGGGGCACAACTTATTGGGAAGGAAAAAATGGAAGAATGAGCAACTGTGAATTCATAAACAACATTGGAACTAATGGTGGTGCAATCAACTGGCAAAAAGCATATGGGTTGGTAAGCAACTGTAACTTCATAAACAACAAAGCAACAGGAAATGGTGGTGCAATATTCTGGGAAGGATCAAATGGAACTGAAAACAACTGTAATTTCACCAACAACATAGCACAATCCAATGGTGGTGCAATCTACTGGTACGCATATAATGGATCAATAAGCAACACCAACTTTGTCAACAACACCGCAGAATCTGCTGGTGGTGCAATATATGCTGCTGGTTCATTAACATTGAACAATGTAACTTTCATTAGCAACTATGCAAAAATAGAGGGGGGAGCTGTAGGGCTCTATGGTAATGTAATCCTTACATGTAACAATTCTGATTTTATAGACAATTATGCGGAAGCAGGTTCAGCAATATTTGTTCAGAAAGGTGTATTGAATCTTTACAATGCAGATTTAAGTTCAAAAATATTCAACAGGTATTCACAAATTGCAGTACTTGCCAACTCTATAGTTTACATAGAAAACGCTACTTTTTCAAACAGTAACTCTTCCTACTCTCCAGCATTGTATCTTAGAAGTTCCAAAACTTCAGTAATTAATTCTAAATTCATTAATTTAAGAGGTAACATTACATCAGGTGCAATAGGCGTTAGGATGGGCGGTGATTTATATGTTAAAAATTGTGAATTCATAAATACATCTTCCTCTAAAAATGCAGGTGCAATTTTTGCAGATGTTCTATACAATGATTATGATGGTGTTGTGACAATAATTGATACAGTATTTAAGGATACCAGTTCAGGATTTGGTGGAGCATTCCTTCAATTAAGCGGAAATTTATTCTTAAACAATACAAAATTCATAAACGGCCATGCAACTTATAATGGTGGATCAGTTTACCTTTCATATGTAAATGGTGTAATCAGTAATTGTACTTTTGATTCAAACGGCGTTGATATTATTGAAGGTTATCCTACCTATGGTGGTGCAATATTGTTGGATATGGGTACCTATAACATTTCAGAATCTAAATTCTTCAATAACAATGCAAGTGCTGGAGCTGCGATTTATGCATATGATTCAGCATATACTATTAGTAATTCAATTTTTGAAAACAATACAAATCCTATTTATACATTTTTTGATAAACAATCTGTTATAGATGAAACAAACATTTTCATCAATGATAACAACATCTCCACCAATAATACATTTTTTGCAACAATAATAATCGGGGAAGGCATGCAATTAATCTTGAGTAATAACACTATTAATGTCACTACTCTTCCGACCAGATATGATTCACGTGACTGGAGATGGACATCATCTGTTAAAGCCCAGGGATGGATGGGCTCCTGCTGGACGTTCGGAATGACTGGAGTCTTGGAATCATCATTATTGAAAGCTGCAGGTATCACAACTGACTTTTCAGAAAACAACATGCAGAATACCCTGTTGAAATATTCAATTTATGGTTCTCCTAAAATATATGAAGGTGGAAGCAATAATTATGCGGTAAGTTATCTGTTGAGTTGGCTTGGAGCATTTACGCAGGATGCAGATACCTATGATGAAATGGGAAAAATTTCACCCCTAATCACAACCAATCAGGACATTCATGTTCAAGATTTGATGTTCATTCATAATGATGAGATACCAAATGGCACACATCTTAAAGAAGCAATCTTGAAATACGGTTCTGTAGATGTGTGTTATTACGGACAATCCAGATATGATGAAGTAAGTCTTTATTATAATACTGAAACATATGCACAGTATGTTGATGTATTTGTAACGCCAAATCATGACGTTTCAATTGTAGGATGGGACGATAATTTCCCAAAAGAAAAGTTTTTAACACCTCCTCCTGGTGATGGTGCATGGATTGTTAAAAACAGTTGGGGTTCTGGTTGGGGAGACAATGGATATTTATATGTTTCATATTATGACCAATCACTCCTGCCGTATATGTCTGGTGCTATAAATACAGCAGCTACAGCAATCATATTTGAAAATACTGTACCTTACAATAAGAACTATCAATATGATATTGTATGGGGAGGTGCTTTTGTTCCAGGTGGTAATGGAAATATAAGTTATATGAATGTCTTTGAAGCATTGGATGATGATTTGATTGCTGGTGTTGGAACATACTTCAACAGCAGTGGTGTCAATTATAAAGTTCAGATTTATGTAAACGATGAATTGAGATTGACTCAGGAAGGAGTATCACCATTCATAGGTTACCATACTATCAAATTAGATGAATACATTCCAATCAAAAAAGGTGATATCTTTAAAGCTGTAATGATCTCAGATGCAATGCCTGGTGTTGATTTAAGAGAAACAAGGCTGCATTATGATAAGAATATTTCATTTTTCTCTTATGATGGACAGACTTGGATAGATTGTTATACTGAAGATGCAATCGCATGTTTAAAAATCTATACTGTTGTTGACGATACCAAAATCATCAACAATAAGGACATTTCAGTTGACTATAATGGTGGCAAATATTTCACTGTTAAAGTCGTAACTGCTGGCGGTCATGCTGTTGGTGCAGGTGCAAAAGTCACCTTCACAATCAACAAAAAGACAAAAACAGTAAAAACTGATAAAAACGGAATAGCTAAAATAAAAATAACCGATGCCCCTAAAAAATACACAATAACAACCAAATACTTGGGCAAAACCTACAAAAATACTATTACTGTTAAACACGTGCTTAAAACAAGTAAAGTTACTGTTAAAAAGACAGCTAAGAAATTTACCTTGAAAGCAACACTTAAAATCAATGGCAAGCTGGTTAAAGGTAAAATCATTAAATTCAAATTTAATGGTAAAACATACAAAGCTAAAACCAACAAAAAAGGTATTGCACAGAAAATTTTAACTAAAAAAGTTATCAACAAGCTTAAAAAAGGTAAAACATACACTGTTAAAGTGACTTATCTTAAAGACACTATTAAAACAACTGTTAAAGTTAAAAAGTAGATAATTTTTATCTACTCTTTTTTATTTTTTTAATTTTCATGTATGTTTTGTCGGGTGTTAATTTTGTTTCATCATTTATTTTACTTTCATGATTATTTATTCTTCTTGATTATTGGCTAACTATTTTTTTAATCAATGGTTTTTATAATTATTTTAACAGTGTTTTTTAAATCGTAACCTTTTTTAGTAGTTGATATTGGTTAACTTAATTCTTTTTCATATTTTTCATCGGAAATGCAGTGCCGTAAAATAGATTTTAGATTCTAGAAGTTATGCATGGGGTGGTATTGGGATATTGTGTTTGACTGTGGAAACAATGGATTAAAATTTGAAAGTAATCTAACAAAACAACTTATTTTTTTGAATGAATTATAGTAATATTTATATTTGATTATCAAAAGAAATTAATACTGACTCATTATGAGTTTATTAATTAAACAAAATATTCAAACAAATTAATTAAAAAAGGTGAATAAAATGAGCGTAGGCGATATAATAAGTGATGCTTTAGGATATCCATTTCGTAATGTAAAAGCTTTAGTTATATATATGATTTTAGGAATAATTGCTGCAATCATCGGAGGAACAACAGTACTTACTTTTGCAACTTCTATGGCTACAAAAGGATTCTCCAGTTTTGCTCTTGGTGGTGTAGGAGTAGTTGGAATCATTGTTTTCATTCTTTTACTGTTCTTGATTGAAGGATATGGATTGGATATTGTAAAATTTGGTATTGAAAGAAGGGCTGATGGTCCGGGAATTGATTTTGGAAGACAAGTTTCAAATGCTGTCAAATTACTCATTGTCTCTATTGTTTATTACGTTGTACCAGCTGTTATCATTTTTATTTTAGGACTTTTCCTCAGAGACTGGATTATGACTATAATCAGTTTAATTTTAGTTATATTATTTGCTTTAGCAAACTTTATGGCTAAATGCAGATTAGCAAAAAGTGACAGTTTAGGTGAAGCTTTAGCTATAGGTGAAGCTATTGGAGACATATCCAGAGTAGGTCTCGGTAAACTTCTTGCAACTGTTATTCTTGTTGTAATTATAGCTGTGATTATTGTAGTTCTTATAGGCATTATTGGCAGTATAAGTGATATTGTTGGAGATATTTTATTCGGTATCTTCTTAGTTTACTTAGTATTCTTCTACAATAGAGCTATTGGTTTATTATACTCTGATGCATAATCAAACCAATCTTTTTTCTTTTTTTCTTTTTTTTTAATCTCAATTAATCATTAATCTTTTTGTCATATGTGATTTGCTACAAAGTGAAACATCAAATAATTTTAAAAGTTTGAATATGCATAAAATAGAAACAATAGTTTTATTAATTCGATTTTAATTAAAAAATGTATTTAAAATTGATTAACATTTAACAAATTTCATGATATGGTTGAGATATGTGCATGCATATGATTTAATTTAAATATAATTAACAACATAATATTGTTTATATTAGTTTTAATTATATTTTGGGTGTAATATGAGAGTAGAAAAAGAATATCGTCAATTGGAAAGTATTGAAGAAATTCGTATTTTTAATGCTAGTCAAAATGATTTTTATAAACCCGCCCCTAAGGAGTTTGATGTTGAAGATTTGGAATTTCAAGAACTCATAAACAATATTCCAGTTGAAATTCATTGTTTGATTCCTTATGAGGGGGGTAAGGATTTTATTATCCAAAGTATAGGTAATTTTACTCTTGATAGATATAATTGCACTCTTGATGATGTGAAAGGAAGATTATTCAGTAAATTATCTCCATTATTTTATGAAATTTTACATGACGAGTTAGTTGATGTCTATAATAATCATGTCAGTAAGGATATAAGGTTCGTATACTATTATAAAAATAAATTATCAAAATTGAGCACTGCTAAAATAGTTTTTGATGCTGGAAAAATTTTTGTAACTACCAACAATATTGATACAAAGACAAGCAATCGTGTTGATTTGGAATATCGGGATTTTGATGAAGATAAAAATGATATAATAGAAAATTTCTCCCAAACTGGTAGCTATTATAGGGTCAATGGAAAATATGTCTGGTCACAGGGTATATATAACATTATAAACCGTGCAAAAGAAGAATCCGATGACTATTTCAATATTGTTTTTGATTTGGTGATACCTGAAGACAAACACATTGTAAATAAGATTTTTGACATTACAAATAATGATACTGCCCAATGTGAGGAAGTTATCCGCATTAAAACTAAAGATGGTATCCTAAAAACGATAGAAGTTAACGTTTATTCCTATTTTGATGAGTCAGGCATTATCGTTCGCCAGGGCATGATGAATGACATAACCCAATATGCCAATGATGAAATTACAAAACCTGTTGATTTCTTATTGGATGGATTTAAAGACCGCACTAAATTGGCTTTGTTGATTGAGCCTTTAAATGTTAAACAATACAAATTTTCAAAAGGTTTTTATTATCTTATTGAAAAGGATTATGAGGAGTATGTTCATTCTAGAGATATCTTTAAAAATATAACTGACAAAGATACTGTTAGACGTTTGGAAAAATTGGTTGATGGTGAAATTGATAAAATTGATGAAACTTTTTGTTTTTATGTTGGTGGAAATCCAAACAAGAGGAAAGTCGTTAATTTGTATCTTGAACGTTTTGAATATGGGAATACCACTCACAGTCTCGGTTTTTTAACAGACATTACTGAAGAAAGAATTAAACAAGAACAATTGATGGCATCCAATGATAATAGATTGATTTTAATTAAGGAGATTCATCATAGGGTTAAAAACAACCTGCAAATTCTAAGCAGTTTTTTAAATCTCGAAAAAAGAGCATACAAAGATAATCCTAATTTAATCATAGAACATATGCAAACACGTTTAAATTCACTTGCATTACTTCATGAAAAGACTTATAATTCTAAAGATTTTAAAAATATTAATTTGAAAGATTATCTGATTGATCATGATAGAAAGATGATAAATGTGGTTGATTTTCCTAAAAACATTGAGTTTGAAACTTATGTTGATGAAGATTTGGAATTGTCTCTTCAAGTCATAACTCCTCTGCTTCTAATCATTGATGAAATAACAATGAATGCCATTAAACATGCATTCCCGAATAAAACCTCTGCCAACAATAAAATAACTAAGGAAATAAGAAGTGTTGGTAATGATACTGCGGAGCTAATTATAAAAGATAATGGTGTTGGTATTGATGACTCAGACAATATCAGTTCAAATTTAGGCTGTGAAATAATCAAAAGTTTAACCAAACAGTTGGGAGGACATATAAGTCTGATTAAACAAGAGAAGGGCACTGCATATAAGTTAATTTTCTCAACTCAAATGGAACACACTATTGAATGATTGTGGCATGTTTTTTTCAAATAGTAAAAAATAAATTATATTCACTATAAATAAAAACCTATGCTTGATGTCATAGTATATTTTTCAAAAAAAGCAGTTGAATGCTGCATGGTCAGCAAAAAACGCATAGTCATTATAACTTTTCTGACATTCTTAAGTTTAATTTTAGTGGGAACTTTTGAGGGTATATGTGCCATTATAATTATGTTAATATATATAATTTTATACATTTCATATGGGATGCAATTTACTAGGGAAGTGATAAATGGTGGGCAATCCCTACCTAAATTTGATTTTAGGAGTATTCCATTGGGTATAAAGGCGACAACCGTATTTTTTGTTTATGGGGGTATTCAAACTCTGTTTTTGTTTGTCATTTCTCGATTGTTCAATTTTCCAACTTTTGATTTTGAGGAGTTTTTTTTGAAACTTCCAGAAACAATTCATTTGATTTACACTCATAATCCTGTCAGTTCAATATTGTTTTTTTTGTTAAGCATAATTACTCTTTACATTGGCGTATTTTTCATGGAAATTGCTTTGGCTCAACTGGCTGATGGAGGTAAGTTTATCGATGCGTTCAATTTAAAATTGATTAAAGGTTACATTGATAAAATTGGGTGGGTAAATTATGCTACTGATTACACTGCCGTTTTGTTAATTTTAGTTGTTTTGGAGTCATTTGAATTTGTACCGGTTTTCAGTGTTGTTATGGTTACTTTGTCATATTCATTGATTTTCATTGTTGAGTATAATGCAATTGGATTGATATTCAGAAAGACTAAAACTTAGTTTTCAAACTTGGTGCAATAAACGTGAGATTTGATGAAAATATGTCTAGATTTATATTTAAATTTCTATTATTTAAAAAAATAGTCTTGACCACACTATCTGGCATAGTCAGTAATGTCAAATCGATAACCGTTTTGTATTTAAAACGTTATTCAAGTTTTAGAATTTTTACCGACTCTGCCAACTTCATGTGAAATAATCATCAAAATCATAGCCAGTAAGTTCTACTGTAGATTGAAATTTGTTAATATGTTATAGATATTGACAACATATAGTTTAGTAGCTGCATGTTGATTGTGTTGTAAAAAATAAAAAAAGTGATGAAAGCCTCGCTATGCGAGGAATTTTCACCTATGTGAAATATATTAGTTTGTTTTCTTTTTGGTAGTTGCTTAAAATGGATCTTGAAAGTTTAACTATTCCAGTTAATCCTTTAGAGACTACATGGCCAATACCTGTGGCTACAACTTTAGTTGCCACATTTAAAGGGATTTTAAATGCAGCAACACCAAATGATGCTACTCTCAAACCATTGGAAACGCCTTTTAAAACACCGCTCCAGAAGAGGCTAGGATTCTGATATTCTGTTGTATAAACGGCTCCCAGAATAGTACCTAGGGCACCGCCAATTCCTGCACTGGCTAATGTTATCCATAAACCAGCTACGCCGGCCGCTGTCATACTATATCCAACATTACCTGTAAGTAGTATGGTGGCTAGTAGAACACCACTTTCAATTAAATCCATTTTCCATGCGGCGATTGGATGTTGTTCTATGTAATTATGGGCAGGTCCAGAGATGATAATGTCATCAACATAACCATCTTTGTTGTAGATGTCGACATTTTTTGATGCATGGTATCCCTTGTTAGCTGAAAATGTGGACAGGAGAATCATAGCATTTCCAGCACTGTAAATTGCTCCTGCATATTTTCCATAATTGTTGGTAAATGTGGAATTGAATACTGTCAATGAACCTTTATTTACGATAGCACCTCCATAATCCTCTTTAAATCTATAGTCTACCTTATTGTTGTTGAATATGGAGTTTATAACTAACAATTTGCCCGAATTATCAAGGGCAATGTTGAATCCTTCTAGAGTCAAGTCAGTTATTCTGACATTACCTCGAGAAGCAACGGTCAAGAATTTGGTTGTGTCATCATCATGTTGATTTTGAACAAATACTCTTGCACCTGCTCCGTTGATTAATAGTAATCCGTAATCTGCCTTGAATATAGTTTGGGAATTAGGAATCATGCCGTATTCTCCTTTGACTAAAGTAATATTAATGACGTCATATTTGGTATTTCCGTTAACGATTTTTGAAGCTTTCATCAAGGATGCAAGATTGTCCACAACAACATTATAAACCGTATCGTTGAGGCTTTCCCTAACCAGATATAATCCTCCTTTTTCGGTATTTATTGTGGATGGGGAATATCCTCTGCTGTTAACTAATTTGACAACAGCTAAATTCTGAATATCCAAATCATTTTTGTTGTTGTTTTTCCATACCCAGTTGGATTTGATTACATTTCCTGTAAACAGACAATTTGAAAATACCGCATTTGAAGACATTCCAAAACCGTAATATGCACCACCCTGATTAGCGCCGTTGTTTTTGAATGTGGAATTGAAGCATAACACAGTACCGAAGTTTCTTATTGCACCGCCATCATCACCCTTCTTCATTAAATGATGGATTATGTTGTCTTTAAATGTACAGTTTATAGCCATGAATGTTCCATAGTTGTGAATAGCAGTGTTGAAACCGGACAATGTTAGATTTATTAGTGTCAAAGAACCGTATTTAGGAATGTATGCGAAATGATAATCATCATTGGCATTGTTTTCAGTGATTTTTATTGTAGCTCCGTTACCGTTAATTACTACTGGTTTGGAATTGACATCTATAAAGCTACGAGGGTTTACAAAAATTATATCTCCTCTAACAGTTATTGAACGCCATTCATGTGAATCCCTATATTTTTTAAGGTCAGCACTGTTTATGACATATTCTCCTTTGCTGAGAGTTATGTTGAATGAAGTGATATTGTTAAAACTATCAATCCATTCGGTGGCATCCTGCAATCCTGCCATATTGGTAACATATAAATTTTTAGTTATATTGTGAGTTAAACTGTACACGTCTCTTATACTTAATGATGCATTGTTATCAATGTAGCCGTTGTATTTAATATGGTTGTATGCTCCCCAGGAAGTATCATAGACGACAACCATACTTTTTTCCACGGCACGGACGGTATCGCCTTTTGTTTTGAAGCTGCATGAGATGAAATTTGTCAGTGAATTGGAATCTGCATATAAAACTCCTCCACGATTAGCTTCATCTGATCCACCATTCTCATTTCCATTAAAAATACAGTTCCTGAATGTAGCCTTGTTCTTGTTATAAATTACAGAACCTTTAGTTGGAGTAGCCCATTTTCGAGCATCGTTTTGTGTGAAAGTTGAATTTTCACAATATACTTCACCATTGTTTGCAAATACTCTGTAGAATTTTTTGAATTCAAGATTGTTTACCATGATGTTTGTATTTGAATCCAGACTGGCGAAATTGTGTTTGTAATCATCTTCAAGTGTTGATCCTCCACCATTGATAATAAGGGTGCCGTGATTCAAATGGACCAGATACTTCCAATCTGAATCTTCCCAGAAATGGTCAGATACTTTATATGTGTTCTTTTTAAGATTTATGATGGTAACATCAACCTTATAATCCTTGCGAGCCATTTTTCTTAAGGTATTTGTAAGCTCCTGTGAATTGGAAACGGTCACATTATACAATATGAATGCGTCACCGTTAGTCATAATGTATCTGTAGGTGTTCTCCCCGATAACACTGTAAAATGTGGTATTGGAAGCTGCCTTAAATGTTTCATTAGAATATACTGGCAACAATCCTCCATATGATGTACTATTCAATCCCAAATCAATGGCAGCATATTTATTGGATACGGTAATGTGGTCCTTAATGGTCTTGCCTTCGTATATTGTTTCTACAGTATGACTTCCAGCAGTTACATTCAATAGGAAATAAGCATATCCTTCATCTGAAGTAGTGCCTGTAAATGTTTTGCCTCCAACCTTGAATGTAACAGTCTTGTTAGCTGAAGCATTTAACTTGATTAGGTATGGTTCATTGATGTCAAATATTGCATTTCTTTTATTTATGGTAATCTTATTTGTATATGATTCGCCAGTTACGGGATTATTGGCCTTTACTGTGTATGTGCCTGGTTCAAAATTGACATTTAATATCGCAGCCCCATAATCATCCGCAATTTGACAGTCATAATTGATATTATTTACATTGAAATTCACTTTGGTTCCCTTAGGTAAATATTTTCCGTTTTTGTCCTTGAATACAGCTGAGTATAGTGAATCGTCACCGTAGGTCTTAGTGAGGTCATAACCATATACGCTGATGTATTTAACATTCATTTCATATGACAGTTTCTGGGAGTTGATTGTGAAATCAAACTTATGGGTTCCGGTTTCATTTGGAACATAAATTAACTCCAATGAGTTTGCATTGATTTTTTTGGTTATGAATTCACCTTTTTTGTTTGAGGAATATTTTAAAGTGTCTAGAACATAATATGGTACTGATCCGCTAAATGAAACCTTAATTGTAGTTTTAACGCCGCTGTAACCATTTTTATCAGCAACTATGGAAACTGAAAGTGGTTTCGAATCATCTTTGTTCTTGTTGCTTCCAATTCTATGATATTCTTTTAGCTGATTGCCGATTGAAGCTTTATTTATGCCCCACCAGTTGTTTGAAATAACATCATAATAACCAGTGTTGAATACTGAAACACCCTGGTCACTAGCTGAATTTTCAATGAATGCGTTGTTGGTCAATTTTACATGTGTATTTATGGAATCAGTATATAATGCTCCTCCACGAGATCCTCCACCATTCTTTTCAAAGTAATTTCCGGAGATTGTCATTGTACATGCTTTGTTGACATATATTGCACCTCCATTACGGGTTCCACCATTTTTTACCTGATTTGAGATGAACACTGAATTCTTAATTTCACTTGCGGTTTCAGTGTAAATGGCTCCACCATAGTTTTCAGCCCAATTGTCTCTAAAGGTACAGTTATTTACATTAATATTGCCCTTAGAGCGCACTGCGCCTCCATAACGTTTTTCCTTACCTCCATTAGCATAGTTTGATGTGAATGTACAGTTGGTAAAGAAGAGATTGGTTGAACCACTGTCTGAGTATACTGCTCCACCGTCACCTGCATTTGCATGATTGTTCTTGAATACAGATGAAGAAAATTTCACATCACCAGATTTTTTGTTAATGTAGATTGCACCACCAAAATCACTTTTTACTTGATTTCCGTTAAAAATTAAGTTGTTGTTTTCGCGTCCAATGTTGTTGGTATATATTGCACCACCATGGTCTTGTGCAGTGTTGTTTGTGAAGATGTTTTTTCCGCTGAACTGGATGTAATCAGTTTCGATAGCTCCACCTTTGTGGTTTGCAGTATTCAGTTCAAAAATGGAATTTCCAATATGTAGCCATTTGTTTGAGTATATTGCTCCACCGCCTTCAGATGTTGCAGAATTCTGTTTGAATGTTGATTTTTCAATATATAGGTGACTGTCGCTGGTTACTTTTACAGCACCACCTTCCCTGGCGGTGTTCTTAATGAATTCTGAATTTTCAATTATTAAATCGGAATATGAAAAAATTGCACCTCCCCTAATTGCAGAATTCCCGTTAAATGTAGAATTATCGATGAATGCATCTTTTTTTACAAGAATAGCTCCACCATGTGATGCTTGTCCATCAACTTTATTGGAATTGAATTTGGAATTTGAAATATCCACTGATTTTTCGGCGTGAATAGCACCACCATCAATTTTCGCTTGATTGTTTTCAAAGACAGATTTTTCAACTACGACATTTCCTTTGGAGAATATGGCACCTCCTGTGAGTTTTGCAGTATTTCCTGTGAACTTGCAGTCTTTGATAGTTAATGTCTCAACGACATTATTATAAATTGCTCCACCAAAACTGTTTGCTTTATTGTTTGTGAAAGTACAGTTAATAATGGTAAATTTGGCTGAACCTGTGATGTAGATTGATCCGCCATTGAATGAGTTTCCATTAGTGAACTTCAAATTCTTCAAGGTTATATCACCGTTTGATGACCTTAATTGAGCTTTGCTACAGTCTATTGTATTTCCAGCTCCGTCAATGACCAATGACTTGTCAATGTTTATTCGATTCGCCGGTGTATAACTTTTGTTTAGCTTTACTGTTGAACCTTCGGATGCACTGTTAATAATCTTTGTAAGATCGCTTGTGTCATCCGTTAATATTGGGTCTTGAGTAATTTCAAGATTATTGTTTATATCGCTTTCCTGCATTATTTGAGTGTCATTAGTATTTTCAGCACAAACTGTTGAAATTGAGCATAAAATAAATAACAACAAACAAATAATTGCCAATTTTCTTTTCATATTAATGACCTCATTTAATAGTTAGTTTAACTTTTTTAATTGTTCCTTTGTAGTATTTAGTAGTTTTAAAAGTAATTTTTGATGTAAATTTACCTTTTTTATTAAGTTTAGTAATTTTAAAGGTAGCTTTTCCTTTTGAATTGGTTTTTGCAGTGTAAGTTTTACCTTTTACTTTCAAGTATACCTTAACTTTCTTAATTGCCTTGTTTTTGCTGTTTTTCAATTGGATTGTGTACTTTTTGGTCTTGAGTGACTTTTTAAATGTTTTCTTTTTAGCAGCAATTTTTGTCCTTTCCTTTTTGATAGTTATCTTGACGGATTTTGAATTAGGATTGTAATTGTCTGACATTGTAACTTTCAAGGTTTTGGAACCTGCTTTGAGTGATTTCAACTTACTTGCAGTGATTGTAACAGTTGCAATACCTTTCTTGTTGGTTGTAACTGTTGTATATTTTTTATTGTTGATGTAAATTGTTACCTTTTCACCAGCTATGACTTTCCTGTTTTTGTCTTTAACAGTAACAGTATATTTGTCTGCATAATTGATTACAAAGCTTTTTTTAGTTGCACTTATTGTTACTGGCCTTTGGTATACATCTATCATATAATTGAATGTGGTGGAGTTGTATTCACTTCCTTCATAAAACAAATTAACATCATATAATCCGATGTTCAATTTAGGAATGATTATGGTTGCCTGACTGCTTGATAAGTTAGTCTTGAATTCCGCACCGTTTAGATTAGCTACAATCATACCTTTTGTTATATTGTTTGGCATTTTAACCTTAATGTTTAAAGTATCGCCATAAGTGATATTTGTAATACTAATTTTCATGTCTAAAACCATAGTTACATGTGCATCATCCAGATAAATGTTATTGGATGAATTGCCTGCTGTGTTTTCGCTGAAATAAATTTTATTTATAATAAAATCGCCTGAAACATATATTGCCCCTCCAGTGTCATTTGCAAAGTTTTTAACAAATGTTGAGTTGACAATTGTACCAACAGTTACAGCCATGGCTCCACCTTTAGTGGCCTTGTTGTTGGAAAATGTGGAATTTATAAATTCTGTTTCACTCTCGGAGTATATTGCACCTCCAATTTCTGCATTATTTCCATAAAATGTTGAATTAGTAATGTTTGCATAATAATCTACCATTATGGCTCCACCTAATTCATCAGCAGAATTATTATTGAATGTTGAATTTAGTACATATAAATTGTCGTTTACGTCACTATAAATTGCTCCGGCAGTTTTAGCAGAGTTATTTCTAAATATTGAATTTTTTACAGTATTGTTGTCTGATGCCAAATAAAGTGCACCTGCAGTTTCATCAGCACGGTTATCTGTGAATTTGCATAAATCAATTAAGTTTGGGTAAGATATTGTATAAAGAGCACCTCCGTTAACTGCCTCATTGTTTACAAAATCACACTTCTCCAAAACAAAGTTAAGTCCCTCGGCGTATATTCCTCCACCGATATCATCAGCAGTATTATTTATAAGTTTAGAATTGTCCAATTTTGTATCTCTTCCTGTAATGTATGCTGCACCTCCAATCTCGGCAGTATTGTTGAAGAATGTGCAATCAGCTATAGTACCTTCAATACCATACCAGTAGACTCCGCCGCCGTTTTCAGCAGTATTGTTTATAAATGTACAATTGTCTAAAAGACCATTTATTCCTGTCCAGTCAACAGCACCACCATAGATTGCTGTGTTGTTGATAAAAGTACAATTTTTCATCTGACCGTTTGCACCTATCCATTCAATAAGGTTGTATGAATAGGACATGTCCCAATTTGTAAATAGGATATTCTTTAAAACAACATTATCGGCATGAACTCTTAATAAAAAATCCATATCTGATGAATTTCCATCAATCTTATGGCCTTGGCCATCGAAAAGTATATTTTCGGATATTTCAAGGCCCCTGCATTTAGAATCCTGATTGACGATTATGTCTTTTTCCAGTTTAATGGTTGAATTGGGGGCTGCATTTTGAATTTCACTATCTAGCTCATCGATATTTTCAATGATTTTTGAATCTTCCAATTCAATTTCATTATCAACCATTGTGATATTGTCAATGTTTGCATTATCGCTTGCCGACACGTTTGAAAGCGAAAAGGCAAAGCACAAAAATATCATAATGATTATCATATGCTTGAATGTCATTAATTTTTACCTCATGATTTTATTATGATAAATATGTTTATAATAAAACATATAAGTAATTTGTTCAATTTTTAAATGTAATCAGCAATAAATTCTGCAATAACTTTTAAAAAGTGATGGGAAAATTGGGTTGATGTCTAAAAAAATCAGATGGTCTTTCATATCATTGGGAAATCAGAAAATATGTGTATATTTTCACATATTTCTAATCTCGCTCTATCATGTACTGTATTATTAGGTATATGCCTAGAATTCCGCTGACTACGAATCCTATTAATCCTAAAATAGGATAACCAAATATATGATAACCTTTTTCTATAAACATTGCAAGAGATGATCCAATAATTAATGCTGATAAAATGAGTGATACTGAAAGTTGGTTTATGAGTTCACTTACTTCGAGGTGTTTTAGATTTACTTCAAGTTTTCCATTTTCAATTTTTGATATGGTGTTGTTTATGGTATCTGGTAAGTCTTTTGCTAAATGTTCTAGCTGTAACAAATAATTTATACTTGATTTTGCAATTCTTTCAGGTTTGTATTTGTTGATAACAATTTTTCTAGATAGTTTCTTCAATTCTTCTGCAGCATTGAATGTTGGGTCTAATTTTTTACCGGTATCTTCAATTAATGCAATTCCTCTTCCAATCATTACGAATTCTCTTGGCAGAGCAATATTGTTTTCCACCATTACATTTAGCAAATCATCAAGTAACCCATCCATGTTTCTCAATTCGGCACCATAATAAAGATTCAACAGATCATCTAAATCCGTTTTTAGTTTATCAGTATTCTGTGCTGGTGTAATTATGTCCATATAAATTAGTTGCTTGATGATGTTGTTGGAATTTCTTCCGATTAGGAGCAGTATTAATTCTGCCAGTGTTTCTTTGAAATTTTCGCTTAATATTCCCATCATACCTAAATCGATGTAGCAAAGTTTCCCGTCTTTTGTTACAATTAAATTTCCAGGATGAGGGTCCGCATGGAAAAAACCATCAATCAAAACTTGTTTAAAATAAGATTTAACTCCATAATTTGCAATTTTTTTCTTATCGATTTTTGGATAATCTTTTTTCAGCAAATCTGTAACTGCAACACCGTCAATATATTCCATTGTAATAACTTTTTCACTACAATAGGCGGTATGTACTTCAGGTATTTTGATATAACTTACTTTTTTGAAGTTATTTGCAAGATTCTGCAGATTCATTGTTTCTTCCAAAAAGTTAATTTCTTTTAAAATGGACCTTTCAAATTCGCTAATCACTACCGGTAAGTTTAATGGTTTTGTCATTGTAAGGAATTGGTCAATTCTTTTTGCAAGAAATTTCATTATTTTAATATCGCTTTCAATAAGTTCCCGTGAATTCGGTTTTTGAACTTTTATGGCAACTTTTTCACCAGTTTCTCTTAATCTTGCTTTATAAACCTGCCCTATTGATGCTGAGCCTATTGGTGTTTCATCAATATCAACATAGATTTTATTCATTGAATCTCCAAGTTCTGTTTCGATAACTTCTTTTATTTCATCAAAAGGAGTAACTGGAGTATCATCTCTAAGTTTTTGAAGCTCTTCAGCAATTTCCACTCCAACAAGGTCTGGTCTGGTACTTAACATTTGACCTAATTTAATATATGCTGGGCCCAATTCCTCTAGTACTTTTCTCATTCTTATCGGAATTGATTCGTCAGGGGAATCACCAAGTTCTTCTTCTTTTGAAAGTTTACGGTTTCTTAAGAAGGGAAATTTTTTAAAAAAAGTATTTTCTTCTATTAAATATCCAAAATCATTCTTTTTCAATACTTTATAAATTTCATTTAGTCTTTTGATATTATCATTTGCAGTATTGGTTCTAACTTTCATTGATTATAGATATGTTACATGTATAATATATTTATTTAGAATTTTTCTAGGATTCTTGCATATACTGCCTTTAACTCATCATCTGATTTTTCATAAATTCTTTTTAAAATTAATTCAGGAGTACTTTTTGCAAGGAAATTCATTTTTGGAGTCCTATCGACTATCAGATTATAATTTTCATCCAATCCTTTTGCTTCAATACCGTCAACTCTGATGTCTGTGTAGTTCATTATTTCCCTTGCCATATGAGTTACAATAACTCCATATGAATTGGATTCTTTTATCATGTCTATGAATGTGGATATTATCTTAACGGCAGCATCAAGTTCGGTTATCCCTTCAAGTTCGTCTAATAATACTAATTTCTCACTTTTGGTTGTAACGATTGGTATGAATACATTTAAAAATGATTCGAATGCACCTGCATCCAGTGACCGTTTTTTAGAGAAGTGATAAATTTCATCAACAATTTTTATCTCTGCTTTGTCAGCACTTACGGGAAGTCCCATTTGGGCCATAATGGAGATTTGTGTTAATGTTTCAAGAAGAGTGGTTTTACCACCACTATTTGCTCCTGTTAAAAGAGCAATATTTTCGTTGCGGGTTAGTTGATAGTCCACTTTTTGAATATAATCCTTGTCTTTTTTAAGAGCCAATTCCAAGTGTAATGCTCCTTTTAATTTAATTTCATCACAAAATTCTGGTCTGCATAAGTCATATTCATATGCAAAACTTCCTAAACTAAATTCATAATCAAATTTGATTGCATCTTCGACTTCTTTTATCGCTTTGTCTTTTATTGAATTCAATTCGATTGCAGCACTTTTTTTAATGTCAAAAATATCATTTTCCTTTTTTGATGACTGTTCTAGGGTCACGCGTTGAATTTCGCTTTCATCAATTTCAATGGGGTATGTCCTTAAAAATGGATCAAAGCTTATTCCAGTTTCTTGGCGAATAATTTCTTTCCTTTTATTTATAATATCGTCAAATATTTTGCTAATTTTTGGAGGGAAATTATTATTTAATAAGTTGAGAATTTCATCTCCTTCAAGATCAACCTGTTTGATTGATTTTTCTAATTCATCATCCATATCTTCCTTTAGTGAATTGACAAGTTTTTCAATATCTACTTCTCTCTTGTCTATTATGTTTAACTCATTTATTATTGGGATAATTTCTCCAAGAACACTTTCTTTATTTCTAATCTTTTGAATTTCATGAACTCTTGAAAATAATTCTTGGTTTTGTATAAAAAAGTTGATGATTTTTTCTGGAACAATTTCATAATCTTCTTCTTCGATGTTGATCATTACAAGGTTTGGCATTCCTTCAAAATCAAGAATTCCCTGTGAGTAAACATAAAATACCAAGTCATAATTCATAATTTCTTCCTGAAGAAGTGGTGAATCGTTGGCTGTGATAATGGGGTAATATTTGTTAAGTCCCAAATCAGTTAGGTATGAATTATCCTCTTCGCTTTCCACGAGTATTGCTTTGCTTGGGTCGTAATCTGGTTTGGCTTCCTCAACTTCTTTCAGATTTTTCATCAAACCTCTTAATTTTATGATTGGGAGTTGGGATACATGTTCTTTTGCAGACATTACAAAATCAAGGCTTGAATTTATCTTGTCAATGTTTTTTGAAGGGGAAAGCAATAATATTCTGTTTTTTGAATAGTTGGTGTTGGAATATGATAAAATTTTGTTTATGATGTCTTCATAAATTTCCATGGCTCTGTCGCTTTTTATAAATTCATAACTGGGGTTTCCCAACAATTGGTTCATTATTTCAATTGCTTTTCTTTGACTTATTCCATCAATGTTTGATATTTTTTCCACATCGACATTTTCAACAATTTTTTGGAGTTCTTCTTCGCCTCCAACACCATTTATGATTTTTTCAGAGATTTTATCTCCAATTCCTTTTATGTTTTGCAATGTAATTCTTTCTCCTTTCATGTTACCAAACCCTTTTTTTAAAGTATTATATGTTTTTTAATATAATATTCAATATTGCCGAGAGCATCTGAAAAGTAATGTTAGTAATTTCCCAATGTATTTTTTGTGGAATATTTTAATAGGCTGTTTTTATCCAATTTTCCTTCAAGAGCATTTTTATAAATATCAACGATTTCATAGTAGTTGTCATCTCTAAATCGGCCATCTATTGCAAAATTGGAATAGCCTATCTCTTTTAAATGATTGATTTGAGACAATAATGAAATGTCTTCAAAATTAAATAAAATCAACTCCTGTGAAGAAATGCTTTTATGAATTGGGTATTTATTGTTGTTTTTGTCAATTAAGAAAAATTTAGAATTGTTTTTTACCTGTTTGAATTCTTTTCCATATAAAAGAGGATAACGTGTTTTCATAAGTTCAACAGACCCCTGAACAATCAGCTCTAGTTTATTTGGATTTTTGCAATATTTTATTATGTTTTCATAATCTATTTTGCTCAGTTCGGGGGATACTGTCAGTATCTTGTAGTTTTCAAGACTGTCTATTGTCTCCGTATTGGTGATGTTCATAGAATATGGTCCGTAATCTCCCTTAAAGCTATTGCTCATTATTGGAATGTTGTAGTCCATTTTATTCAGTATTCCTTTTACCTTATTCAATGCTTTGATTAATTTATCGTGGGTAATGTCTGGCCATTTCCAAATCAGTTCGTAATCTTTTGAGTGTGAAATTTCAAAGGCTTCCTTTAAAAAGTTAATCATGTAATTAAGGTTATAATTTTCATCATTGTTGATATCGAGAGTATCAATTTCGGGAGGAATCTCCAAATATACTCTTTTAACACCTTCAATTTTTTTCAAATGCTTTAGATTGTTTGTATAAAATGAAATGTTTGCATCAGTTTCTCGTATTTCGCTTTCATTTGATTTTAAAGTAATGTGTTTTAGGTCATGAGAATATGATTTTGTTATTTCATATTCAATATTTTTAAATAAGTCTCTTCTAAGCTCATTGATTTTACTTATTGGTATGAATAATGTTCCATCATAGTTTACATTGATTTGAATGATTTGGTAAGGATAATTGTCAACTTTGGATAATTGCTTTTTAACGGTATCCTGTGAAACACTTTTTTTAAGAGGTTTTTCAAATGGTGTGTTCCCTATCACTTCACATTCTATCTCCTTTTTGTTTGCAAGAGTTAATCTGCCTTTGAGTTTGGGAAATTTATTTTTAATTGAGAATGTTAATGTCAATTTGGATTTGACATAACTATTTCCCTTATTTTCAATTTCATGGGCTTTTTTAATTAAATCATGTTTCTTTGTAAGAAATACAGTTGATTCATTCAAATTGAAATTGCTTTTTTTATTCTGCCATACTTTTTTAACAATCAGTACTTTATCTTTACGGGTCAAATCCTTAATCTGCTTATTTTTTCCCTTTCTGAAATGATTTAAGGTGGTTATAAGAGGATTTTGTGAAATTTCAAATCCATAGTCCTTATTGTTTTTAATAAGTAATAGACCATCTCCTTTTTGAGGAATGCTTTTAGTTTCATCGTCAATTTTTATTGCAATCTGATTTTTGTGGGAGTCAATAACATGTCCTATTTTCAGCCCGATATGTCCTGATCTTAAACTTCTTTTGGAATCGTTGTTGAATTGTCCTTCAACAAATCCTCTATTGAATACGAGGTTTATTTCTTCATTTTTGGTTTCTTTTCCGCTTCTTAACTTATTCAGTGCCTTTCTGTAATTGCTTATTACAATGGCTAAATATTCCTTGTTTCGCATTCTCCCTTCAATCTTGATGCAAGATATATTTAACTCGGCAATTTCTTTTAATTTGTCAAATAAGCTCAAATCACATGGGGAGAGATAATAATCTTCTTTTTTGATGCCTGAAACTTTGTATTTTTGACGGCATGGTTGGGCACATGTTCCTCTGTTGCCGCTTCGACCTCCTTTAAAGCTGCTCATTAGGCATTGGCCAGAGTAGGAATAGCATAATGCGCCATGTGCAAATATTTCAAGTTCCATGTTTGTTTTAAGATTTTCTATTTCATCTTTTCTCATTTCTCTTGGAAGAACTACTCTTTTAATCCCTTTGCTTTCAAGATAATCCAATTTCAATTGATTTTCACATGTCATTTGTGTTGAAGCATGAATTTTCAAATTGGGCAGATGTCTGTTGATAAGCTCGACCAGTCCCAAATCTTGAATTAAAACGGCATCCACTCCAATCGAATATAGCTTGGCCAAATAATTAATGACATCCTCAAGTTCGTCTTGTTTGATTAATGTATTGACAGTAACATAAACCTTGACATTGTGCAAGTGTGCTGTGTTTACTGCTTCGTTTATTTCATCTAATGTAAAGTTTTGGGCAAACTTGCGGGCACCATAGTCTTTTCCAGACAGATATACTGAACTGGCCCCTGCATTTATGGCTACTTTCAAATGTTCCATGGATCCTACGGGAGCAAGCAATTCAGGAATTCTCATGTAATCTACCTTCAATAAAATTTCCTTTGTTAATGTATGACTGTGAGAAATCCATAATCTGATATTTGTATTCGGTCAGCTCATCCTGCTCTTTATTTTTAAGACTTTCATTGTAAATTGATAAAATTTGTGTAGTGTATTTTTCATTCGAATATCTGCAGTCCAAAATTAATGAATCAAGACCAAACTCTTTAATTTCATTCATTTCTTCAATTAAACACAAGCAATCCTTATTTATTATGTGGCTTTGGCGATTATAGTCGAAAAATATTTTATATTTGAATTTTTTTCTTTTTTTATCTTCCAAAGTTGCATAATCTGCATCGTTTGAAATAATAAAGTCTTTTCCATCATTTAAATTGGTAAAATCGTCTTTACTTACAATAACTTCCAGATTTCCGTTAACAATCATTTCAAGATCAATATTTCTGTCATGATTTTTGAGGGATATCTCCTTAATTTCACGGCCTGAAAGTTCTGAAGACAATATCAATGATTTAAATCCTGCAGCATTTAAATTGTGAACACAAAAACTGTTCCAAACATTCAGATTATGATTTCCATATATCCTGCAGTCAAATATTTCATCCATTCCAGGGAAATCTCCCATGACTGAAATAATGATTCCCTCATTTTCAAGTTCTTTAACAATTTCCCTGCATCTGACTGCATCTTCTTCGGATATGAATGATGATAAAACCCAAACGAATTCGGTTGGGGCAGCCATTAAACTTCCCTTTTTCAATGTTTCTTTAATGTTTTTGAAATAGTCTTCAGGGTTGTTGTAGTGGCAATTTCCATCAAAATAGATTTTTTTCAAATCAAATCCTGATGCAGCTTTAATTTGTGCAATATCATCAATAAATATTGATAGCTTTGGATTTTTATTTTTGATTTTTCCAGGGTCTGCATCATAATCGTCAATGAATTTTGTTAAGTTTTTGCGGACTGCCTTAACTGATTTTTTAGTTGGGGTATAATGTTTCAACAGCAAATCAGTTGCAGTGTCCAGGATTTCACGCCTAATCTGGTTAATTTCACGAATTGGTATGAAAATGTCTTTCGGCATATTGTTGAATCTAATATTTTCAATGTAAAATGGTGTTCCGCCGGTTTTTTTAAGTTGTTTTTCAATTGTTTCTTCAGTCAACGGTTTATTTTTAGCTTTTTCAAATTTATCCAAGGTCTTATGTCTAAAATTAATCAGTTCATCGTCAATGTAAAATTCCACTTTGGTAAACAAATTCAAGTTTTCATCCCATGTTAATGATAGGTCAATTCCCACATTATTTCTTATGGTTTCCTTTTCAAATTGTTTCAAGTATTCGTGAGTTGATTTGGAATAGCTTATGAACACTTCTGTTCCAACCTTAACTAGCCTTGTTGTGTCTATGATAATCTCATTTTCATCTTGCTTTATGATGTTTTCCAAATAGATTCCTTTGATTTTGCCATTGTATTTGAAAGCTATTCCGTCTCCAGGTTCTAAAATTACTGGAATTTCTTTGTTTTTGATTTCAATTGTAACTTTTGTATCTTCGATGTTGGTGATGTCTCCGATGTATAATCCTTCATGGCCGGAGTGGCTTCTGCCCATCACTTCTCCTGGATTGTCTCCAAGCATATATCCGTTAGTAAAATGTCTGTTAAAAACAAGATGTAAATCTTTTTTGTAATCTCCTGGGTTTCCATCTATTAAGTTCCTGTAACTGTTTACAATGGTTCCAATATAGTCTCCTGATTTCATTCTTCCTTCTAATTTAAGGGATTTGACTCCTGCATTGGAAATGGCTTCTAAATTATCATATGTAGCAAGGTCATGTGTTGATAGGAGGTATCCATTCCCAATATTGTATCCTCTGTATTTTAAACGATATTCTCGTCTGCATGGTTGTGCACAGGCTCCTCTGTTACCGCTTCTTCCACTATTGTATGATGACATGTAACATTTGCCGCTAACACAGTAACAAAGTGCACCATGGCCAAATACTTCAATATCCATGTCAATGTTGTCTTTTTCAAGTTGTGCGTTTATTTGCTTGATTTGGCTTAGTGTCACTTCTCTTGGAAGAACTACTCTTTTTATATTGTTTTTGCCAGCCCATTTGATTGATGAATAGTTGTTCAAACCCATTTGTGTTGATGCGTGAACTTCCAAATCTGGAATAAAAGTCTTTAAAAGCCAAATTAATCCAAAATCCTGTACAATTACAGCGTCAACTCCAATTTTATATAATTTAAATAAGTATTGCAATACGTCCACAATTTCAAAATTGTTAACTAATGTGTTGACGGTAACATGTATTTTGCTGCCGTTTAAGTGAGCATATTCAACTGCCTTTTCAATTTCTTCCATTGTAAAGTTTTTAGCATATGCTCTAGCACCATAATTCTGTCCAGCGATATAAACTGCATCAGCACCTGCATTGATTGCGATTGTCAGCACTTCTGGTGAACCTGCTGGAGCTAATAATTCTTCTAAAACCATTTTATAAATACACCTTGCTATAATTTATCATTAATATCTTTGGAATTAATTATATATTAAATTAAAACATATTCTATTTTATGTATATAGTTTTTGAAGGAATAGATGGTGCTGGAAAATCAACTCAAATTGGAATGTTGAAAGAATGGCTTGAGGCTAATGGATTTAGGGTAGAGACATTGGTTGAACCAACTGATTCTGAAGTAGGAAAATTGATTCGAAGAATTTTGCAACGCCCTGATGCAACTACTGACCATGTCCAAAAAACTTTGGGTTTGCTTTTTGCAGCTGACAGGATGTTGATAATGGATAAACTGGAAGACAAATCTAAAATATTCATTTCAGACAGGTCTTTCATATCTTCACTGGCATACCAGGAACCTGCCGATTGGATTGAAGTTCTTAACAAATATGCTAAAAAACCTGATTTGTTGTTATTGTTGGATTTGGATGTTGCCAAATCAGTTGCAAGAACCTCTGGTAAGGATACTTTTGAAAATGAAACTTTTTTGACTGGTGTTAAAGGAAACTATTTAAAATTGGCTGAAAATTATACATGTGAGATAATTGATGCTAATAATGGTGTAAATAAAGTGTCTTCAGATATTAAGAAAGCTGTAGCACCATATCTGGGAATTTGCCCGGATTGCATAAGGTAATTGTCATGCAGGAAATTATTGGATTATTGTCGAATTTGGATGGGGTTATTCGTGTCGAAAGATTAACTCCTGAAAATATTTTAAAAGTCATTGATTTTGAATCCCAACGTAAGGAAGAATTGATTCCTCTTTTCAATAAAGGTATTCAGGAATGCTTTAAAAGGGATGTTTCATTGGTTATTTTTAAAAAAGGATTTTTCAGACCGCCACCAACACCGACATTACTTTTGATGTTTGATGGAGAAGTTTTGGGTCATGATATTTTTACCGATTCCCAAAAAGAAGAATATATGGATGATGAAGACGTTCAGTTCTTAAGTGATGATTTCATAATATTCAAGGATGTTCTGCATAATCATAATTTGGAAAAGGGCAATGAGTACTTTATTTTGCCTGCTGTGCCTTTTCCTGAATTGGATAATTTCAGTAATGTGTCTGAGGTTATCTCATCATCTCCGTCAACGCCAAGCGATGAATATTTAAAAGAAGAATATGGCTTTGGCCAAGATTCTTCCATTGCAACAATATTTGTTTCATTTAATATTAAAGATTAAAATATTCATTTCGTTCGCTGATTGCAGCTTTAATGTTATCTAATGGGGTATTTGGAGCAATCCCGCAACTTGGAGCCAGAATGTCGATTCCATCATCAATCGCTTTTTTGACATCTCCTTTAACTTCATCT
Organism: uncultured Methanobrevibacter sp.; assembly: GCF_900314695.1. Taxonomy (NCBI): domain Archaea; kingdom Methanobacteriati; phylum Methanobacteriota; class Methanobacteria; order Methanobacteriales; family Methanobacteriaceae; genus Methanobrevibacter; species uncultured Methanobrevibacter sp. The sequence continues at coordinate 52,610 of NZ_OMWD01000002.1, forward strand.
GAATTGCCGCTGAGCAATGTTTTTGAAGTTGAAATATTTCCAAGGATAACACAATTGTCTTCGATTATTTCTTTTTGTGCTTGAGGAATGTCAACAGCCTCTTCAACACTGATTCCATCAAATCCACAGGTTGCCATATCTTTAATAATAGGCTGTGTGGATCCGCAGATGTGCAATACTTTTAATACTTCAATGTAATCGGCCAAATCTTCAAGATTAGGTTTAATCAATGATTTAAAATCATCAGGTGCTATTAATTCTGGAGATGCAGTTGGTTCGTTAACACATATTACATCTGCTCCGTGATTTTGGATTTCTTCAATGTAGTCCATGCTCACATCAACACAGTTTTCAACTGCTATTTCCACTTCTTCGATGTCTGTTTTCATATATCTTACAAGATTTTCAATTCCAAGCAGATGTCCTGTTAATGTGAATGGGCCGGTAATTCCAACAATTATTGGTAATTCTTCATATTTTTCTTTTAAGATATCAATTGCTTCTAAAACAACAGGTATTCTTCCTCTTTTTGTAAAATCATCTGTAGCTTCAATATCATCAGCATATTCAAATGGTGAGATTTCAACCTCTGGAACCCTTTCGTTACTTCCGAGATTAACATCACATCCCAATGCTTCTGCTTCTACAGTTAGGCAGAATGGTAATCTTGCACATTCAAGTCCTGCAAGTTCATATAAAGAGCTTGCAAGTGTCGCCATTTGATTGGCATCTTTGTGTGCATCTGGCCATTTTAGTCCATAATGGTTCATTGCATCTATTGTTCCGAGTTGAGTTACACTTACAAATGGTTTTCTTTCAACTGTTTGTCCTGTAAGTGCGTTTTTAAGGTTTTCTTTATAATTCATTTTTATCACTTTTTTTGTAAAATTGATTGTATTTAAATACATTCTGTTTGCAGTTTCTGACACATCTTAAGCATCCAAGTCCTGAACACAAATCGCTTCTTAAACTGAATTCATTTTTCTTTAAGGATAATGCATTTTCCGGACAATTATTCACACATTCCATGCATGAAATGCAATCATCAAATGTTGTTTTCATGGTATTAGAAATGTCAATGCTTTTAATGGGTTTATCTCCAGCATCGGATATGTCCTTTTCAAATAATTTATGAATTTGGGGGTTTTCTTCAAGGGGAGGCATTTCCTGATATCCATATTTTGAAAGCCATTCCTCATACTTTTCAAAGGGCAATCCCTCTTCATAAATCGCCAATTCCAGTGAATATATCTTTTCAAAAATTTCTGAAGTGGCAAGCATTATATGATTGTTTTCAATATCGTCAGCTATCTGTTGCAGTTCATCAAGAAGTTGCGGATTCAAAACAATGTCTTTAGCCATTGCAAGGGAAGTATTTCCAATTTGGAATACTTCTGTTGAAGATGGTGGAATCTGACCTATTTTCATAGACTTCAATGCATCAACATAAAATCCTGATGCTCCAGCCATATAAACTGAATCAATTTCATCCAAATAAATATCCGAACTTTCAGCTAAAGTCAATTCAGCAGCTCTGAAAGCGCCCAAGGCTTTCCCTATATTGTTTATATCGTTTTCAGTTAAATAAATGTCATCCTGAAAGTAGATTTTTTCTTTGATTTTCCCGTTTTCAATGATTCCATCTTCTATTCCAAGGCAGAATGCTGCAATTACACCGGTTCCTGTTATTCCACAAGCGGTCATGTCACTTTTTTCAATGGAATCTCCATTGAGTGGATTTATCAAATCTCCATTTTGAACAAGCAAATCATCATCAAGGATTTTCATTCTCCAATTATTGCCTTCCTTTGCAATATCACAAATTGTATTTGGGGAAGCCAATCTTCCTTTTTCAATTGTCTGACCTTCAATTGCAGGTCCTGCAGCTGCTGAAGCGGTGTAAATTTCTCCTTCTACAATCAATGCCATTTCGGCATTTGTTCCAAAATCAATTATCAATGAATCCTCATCCTTATCAAGAGCTCCTGATTTATAAAGCATTGCCAGTGCGTCCGCTCCGATTTCATGCTTAATTGCAGGAGGGATATAAACGTAGGTATTTGGAGGAACGTCTAATCCAATTTCAGATGCATTTATCTTTTTGGATTTTCTGGAAGGGGGTGTGATGTTTTGATTTTTCAGTGCATTTTTTCCCCAATAAGCCAAATCTCTTATTTCAATATTGTTGAAAAGAGATAATTGAATTGGATTCCCACAAACTGATAATCTTTCAACATTGTTAATATCTAAACTGTTAATGACTTTATTAATTGCATTAATTAATAATTTATGGGCTTGATTCTGCCCAATATCAATAGCAAAATGCAAATGGTCAATTACATTTGCACCAGGTAAAGGATGTCTTAAAGTGATTGCTGTAGATATTGTTTTTTCAGTGGTTAAATCATAGCTTTGGGCTCTGATACCACTTGTTCCAATATCTATTGCAATTCCAGTATGTTCTGCCATATTATCTTAGCTTGCATATTCTGATACGAACTCTCCGACAATATCACTATATTCTTTTCTTAAATCTTCCCAATTCTTATTGTCAGTTAGTATAGCGTCAGCTAATTTTGGTGTGTGGTATGCTTCTACACCATAAACTGTCATGTCCATTGTTTCAACGTAATCTTTTCTGACTGCTCCACCACCACATCCGATAGCCGGAACTTCAAGACCTGCTTCCTTAAGCGCTTCGACAACTTTAGGGAATGCGGTCATTGTTGTGGTCATGAGTGCCGTACCGGTCATGAATAATGGGTCATATTCTTTAACTGCTTCAACAACTCTTTGTGCTGCAACATCACGTCCTAAATCAATAGCTTCAAATCCTCCTGCTCTTAAAAACATTAAAATTAAGTTTTTACCTATGTCGTGGGGATCTCCTTCAGCTACAAAACATACTACAGTTCCTTTTGTATCACTTTTGCGACCAAGAACCTTTTCACATTCCTTAACACTTTCCATCATTGCATCTCCAGCAAGCATCAAATCAGGCAAGAAATAAACTCCTTTTGTATATAATGTGCTCACTGCATCGATTCCTTTCATTAATGCATTATTGATTAGTTCGATTGGGGAATAACCTTCCTCAAGGGATTTTTTGACATCTTTCAATGCGTTAATCTTATCTTCGTATAGTATTTCTAAAGCTATTTTTCTGAATGGTTCTTCTGTTGGTAAAATTTCTTTTACTTCAGGATAGTCTTCTGCTTTCATTGCAGCTCCTTCAGCGACAACATTGTATCGAATAGCAATTTTATCTTGTGTTATTTTATCTTCCAAATCTTTATAACTCATTTCAATCCCTCTTATAATTCATAATTTTTAGGGTCGAAATCTTCAACTTTACGATCGTATCTTCTTACGCTACGTTTAATAAATTTAGATGAGTCATCTGGCAATTTATTAAATGTTCTAATTGCGCTATTTAAGCTGTCTTGTTCAAATCTTGTTAACTGTATCTTTTTAGCTTCAACTGCTTCAGTAATGATTTTTCCAACTTCCAATGCAGCTGCAATGCTTCTTTGATATGGATCGTCTCCGTATTCTACTATCGCTTCACCTATTCTATATGCATTGTCATATGCCAATATTAATGCCTGCGGGTCTCTGTATTTGTCAGTTAGAGTGTATAAATCTCTTAAAGTTTTATCTTCACCAGTTTGGATTGCTGTATTCATTAATGCAGCTTCAAATCCAGTTGCCTGAAGCCATACTTCTGGAGTTGTTCCGCCCATTTCTTCTCTGTGGTAAACGGATTCATTACTCCAGCAATCACAGATTCCTGCAATCAGGTTACCCATCAGGTCGGAGTGTGCACAAACTGCATTTTTACCTTCTGTTGCAATTGGGACTCCACTGATGGATTTGACTATTGGATTTTCATATCCGCAATCTTTTAAAGGTCCTTTTGCACCACATTCAACAGCAACTAAACTGTTTGCTCCACCAATTCCTCTTGCAATTGCCGCTAAGGTATGTGAACAATCTTTGTCAAGCAATCCTCCAGCTAAAAACATTGCAGTATTGGATTGTGAACAGTTGGTGTCTCCTCCAGGAATTACTTTGTGCTTGTTACAGATTTTTACAATCTCTTCCCACATGAATTCCATATCTATGCTTCCTAAAACACCAATACCAAATAGTATTGCTCTTGGATCTCCTCTTGAAATACCGTAATCTGAAACAGATTTTCCTCCGGTAGTTTCAATACATATTATTGATGCACCATTTTCACAGCATTGTTCGATGGATTCCATCACATTTTGGTATTGTTCTGAAGTTCTATAGTTTGAGCCTTTTTCTTCATCCCTTATGTCTGCAGGGGTTGCTTTAAGGGCTACCTTAATTCCATATTCATCATGGAACTTTTCTAGAACTTCCACTTGTGCCTGGGTACATGCACCAGCCCATTCCGGGTTTGCGGTTTGTTGAGCAATGTGTTCCTGTTCAATGATAAATGATGGAAGACCAATATTTAAAGCTCTTTGGCATGCGCTTATTGTTATGTTTCTGCATTCTGCAACCATACTTTCCATGGAATTTTCACTGCCTTCTTTAGGGGCTACTTTTATTATCGGGTTTACATATCCTGCTCCAATTTCCATATCATATTTTGTTTTTACAGGATGTTTTGCAAATCCAAAAACCATGTCGTCTGGACTTTCATATTCCATTTTTGTAAATCGTTTCATACAATCACCTACAGTTAATTAAAAGTAATTTCTTATAGTATATAAAAGGGGTTGATTTTTCAAGTATGGTTGATATTTTTTTAGAATATTGGTGTGTCATATATTTCTTATTTTTCCTTGTTTTTTTAAAATAGTGGTTAAAAATAATATTAATTTTAAAAAATAGTTTTTATAAGGTTTTTTAGGATTTTATTTGATTTTATTGATTTTCGTTAAAACAATTGCCCATATAAAATCTATTTGAAATTTTTTAAAATATGTTTAAAAAATAAAGTGTACTTGATAATGTTGTTCTTTTAAATCCAAAAGTTCAAGCTAGAGGATTATATTTAAATTCAAAATAAGGGAAATTTGTGGGGAAATTAAAACTAAAAATTAGAGTACTGGAGGTGCTTGCTCCAGTACTTATTTGGTATTATACTTTTATGTTAAGATTTGTTAATGGATATTGAACAAATCTTCATTGAGGTTTGAAAATGTATTAACAAATGATATTATACTAATTTGTTCATAGGGTGATAATCAACAGGTTCGGTTCCTAAAGGTTTTGCAGCTTCGGATATGAACATGTCTGTTTGAGCTACTGCTGGAAATGCTATGCTTGCATTTTCGATTGGTCCGAAAAGAACAAAGTCTCCTGCACACATTACTTGCACGATATTTGCACCAATATCACAAACAGTAAATGCAGTTTTGTTTCCTGCTTTTTTGTATTCTCTTAACCAGTCCCATGCGGATGGTACGTTGTGAATTCCTGATCCCACTGGATATCCCCATTTCGCTTTTTCAGCAAATGAAGTTCTCGCAGCGATACCTGCTCCCTGACCTAAAGGTGTAACTGCTGTATCCATCATGAATCTGTCAATTCCACATTCTGCAGCTACTTCAAGTAAACCTTTTTCGTATGCACCATCATCTCCATCTTCCCACATTGCCATTTTACCTTCAACGGTAGCATTCATTGGGTTGAATCCTAAAATAATTGAAGCAGAAATGTCTGTTTCAGCAAGTGCATCTAACTCGGATTTGTCTGCAGCCATGTTGATTGAATTATATATTGCTCTTTCTGTTAATCCGGTTTCATCAGCGTACTGTGCACCAGCAACTCTTGCATCACCGGATGTTGAATCTATAAGGAAGGGAGCATCACAAATCTCTCCAATATATTCAATATATTTTGGAAGTGCTTCCACTGTTTGTCCGAAAACTTGTACAATGTATGGATTACCGGTTACGTCGGAAATGGATGCCATATCATTTACTAATTGTTCTGCTCTATCTTTATCGAAATCTCCTGTTAATTCATCGTTAAGAATGTTGTGTCCACCATAGAATATTGTTCCTGCTAACACAGTAGGATATTCTCCAGGCTGACCACCCATTTTGACTCCTGCGAAGTCAAAAACTTCTTGTTCTTTATCAAATTTAAACATTTAATTTAACCTCGTTTATTATGACTTAACTTATTCATTTTAACTTTATAAAAATTCAAGTTAAGTCTAACTTATTATATTTATTTAGGTATATATAAACTTATCTGAAAATTTTATAATATTTTTAAAAAGTTTTAGTTAACTGTTTAATAGTTAAAATATATCTTGTAGTGCCTTATTTTTGACAGATATTTATTACATATAAAGTATACTTGATAATAAGTTCATTTTATCTTTATTTTTGAAATCGCATCATAAAATCTAAAAATAATTAATTGTCCATATTTAATCATGATTATTTTCTAAATTCGATGATTTAATCAATAATTTATAAAATAACCTATTTGGGTTTATATTAATTAAAATGGAATGTTTAAATTTATAAAAAATATATTTTAAAACATTAAAAAATTAGTATGCAAAAAATAATTGAATAAAATTAATATGGGTTTTGGATATTGGAAAAAAACAATGTGAAAATCCGTAAAAAGCAAAATATGGTTTAAAAAATAAGTAAGTGGAGAAATCTATTCTCCGGATAATTCTTTTAGTCTTTCACGAATGGCATTTTCTAAAAATTCTCTTGTTTTTACAAGTTCATCATATTCTCCGATTATTTTTGGTCCGAATTCGGTTTGTTCCAATTTGATGTCGAATTTTTCAAAAGCATGTGCAAGCATTTGTTCGCCAACGCCATTCGGTATACCCATTTCAAATTCTTCTTTTTCTTCAGCCATTTAGTTCTCCTCCATGTATTCTCTTACCGGAGCAAAGAATTCAATTAAGAAATCTTTAATTCCATTTTTTAAATCCATTGGATGTAAATTGCCTTCACTAAAGTCCTTGATTAATTCGTCGTGGCTTAATTCAATGTCTCCACCGAATTTTTCAGGTCTTTTAATAAGTAATTTCTCTTGATTAGGGAACACAAATGTTTCTGCTATTTCAATCATTGGATTTCCTTCAATTTCTCCTTGAGGACAGAAACTTTTCTTGATTTTTTTAGTGATTTCTTCAACACTGTCATCCACCGCAATGTAGTTTCCTTTACTTGAAGACATTTTGGCATCACCGTCAAGACCATGCAATAATGGTGTGTGGATACAGACTGGTACGTTTTCACCTATCTTTTCTAGATTTTCACGTGCCAACATTTGGATTTTTCTCTGTTCCATACCTCCGAGGGCAACATCAACTTCTAATGCAGCCATATCTACGGTTTGCATGATTGGATAAATAACACTGGCTACTTTTGGATTGTCATCTGCACGACTTACTTGATCCATACTTCTTCTAGCTCTTTTCAAAGTAGTCATTGTAGCTAATTGATAAACTTTATCAGTATAATCCCCTTCAAGTTGGAAAGATGAACCTAAAACATATTCTGTTGTTTCATCAAGCCCTAATGCCTGGAAACATTTTTTGTTGTATTCAGCAGTTTCTGCAATTTCTTCAACAGTTCCTTTTCCATTTAAAAATGCATGATAATCCGCAAGAAGGATTTTAATTTTAAAACCAAATTTTTGTAATTGTTTTAGCTTTTGTACAGTTACCGCATGTCCTAAATGGATTTTTCCTGAAGGTTCATAACCTGTATAAGCTATAGGCTGTTCTTTTTTTAGAACTTCTTTCAATTCTTCTGTGTCTATAACTTCCAAGGTTCCATTTTCGATTAACTGAATTTTTTCTTCAATATTCATTTTATCACTTAATTTAATAAATAAATGTTATTGTTAATTCTGATGAGTTTTACTTCTTCTCCAACATTGATTTCATTGTATTCTTCTTTCATATCCAAATCTACTGTGGAATAATCAATTGGATCTAAAATCTGTATAAATTGTGGGGATTTTGAAATTACTGTTGCAGTTTCAATTTCTTCGGATTTCTTAACAAGCTTAATGTCTTCCATATTTTTCATTGGAATATTATGCTTTTTGTTGGTCTTGATATTCATTCCGACAAAGCTATTTTTACTAACGCTGGTTATTTGGATTATTTTATTTTCATATTCTATAAAATCATCAATTTCAGCTTCAGGAATTCTGACTGAAATCCAAATTCTATAAAGGCCTTTTCCTGTCGACTTGTCTTCGCTGATTAATCTTGGAGATTCTTTTACAACTCCTCCAAATTCGTCGGTTAGTGCTTCAGCTACTTTACGACCTGATTTCAATGAACCAATGTAGTAATCATATCCTTCTTTTAGTTTGGCAATTTGAGGACAATATGCAAGCTTGTCTTTTTTACTTTGCTTTATTAAAGTTCTCTCAACAACTTCATCAGCTTTTGAATACTCTTCATTCTTTATTTCTCTGTTGTCGGCTCTGAATTGAATAACAGATTCGTAATATCCTGCCTGTAATTTACTGCAAGTTGGGCAAACTGTTTTTAATATTTTCACTTCAGTGTCATGAGTTTCTTCAATTTGGGTGTCATAAACTTCTCCAACAACTTCCACATAACAACTGGCAATTGTACCTTTCATTTGGTCAATTTCAAGGTTGATTATTTCGTTTTCAACTTCGTCGTCTATTTGTATATTGCGTTCAAGTGCCCTATATATGATTTCTTCTTCTGGAATGTTTTCTTCACTCCATTTGCCTTCTTCGAGTTTGCTGTTACAATGGCTGCAAATCTGAACTTCTATGCGTTCAGGTATTTCTATCATCTGAAAATCTTTTAAAAAACAGTCTATGCAGATGTTTCCAACCATCTTTTTTTCAGTACTTCCGCACTCTACACAAAACATAATATCGATAAAAAATAAGTAAAAAAGGTAAAATTATAATGTTTTTAAAGGTGCTGTTGCACCGCATGCAGCACATTTAAGTAAGAATATTCTACCTTCTCTGATAATTCTGGTATCTGGTCTGTTACATTCATGGCAAATAACATATTTGTCCACATAATCTTCGATTCTTTCATTGATTAAGTAATGGGTAAATTTACCTTGTAATATTGCTCTTTGACCTTCAATATTTCCAGCAGTACCTAATTCTCTCATTAAAAATTTCAATAAGTGTTGTGGGTCTCTGTTTAAGCCTTCTGCAACATCTTTAAAGTTTTTAATGAATGTTCTATTACCTTGGATATCTGAATAAGCTTTAGGAATTTTAAATCTTTTGTGTTCAAATACTTCTGGAGGTAATTGGTCTATTGCTCTTTCTAATAAATCTTCGTATTTATCCATATTATCTCTCCGTGAAAATTAGTATAAGTATAATATATTAAATTTTATTTTAATCATTTATTAATGTATTGTTATATTTAAAAAATTTGATAAAAAAAGTAAAAAAATAAAAAGTTTGAGAGTTAGGATACTCTCTTGAAATAGCCTGTATCTGGTTCGTAGATAACTCCTTTCTGTTGTAAATTACGGACAATACTTTCTACTTTTTCTTCACTTACTCCGTATTTTTCATTCATGTTTGATTTCAATACATTCAATGGAGCAGATCCGGCATATTCCTCTTCAAGAAGGACTATTTCTTCAGTTACTCTTTGTATTTTGTCCCGGTCTGATTTAGGTGTTCTTCCTTCCATTATCTCAATATCCATTTCACCAGTTTCAGGATCTACACCTACCTTTTTAAGACAAGCCATTTGCAGCCTTACGGCCTTTTCAGCATCTTCCTTATCAACAGTTTCCTTAAGTTTAATCTTTGCGCTAGCTTCAGCTAAACGGATGATTGCTTCAAGTTGTCTTGCAGTAATTGGAACTGCACCTTGTTCTTCTGGATTGCTGTTCCTTGTATTTACATAAAATTCCCTTAAAACTTCGTTAGCCTCATCGGTCAAGGATGGATTAACGGTTTTACGGGCATATGCGATATATTTCCTAAGCAGTTCAGGTTCAATTTCATAATCAATAGTATTTTCTTTATGTATTTTCAAAATGTGTTCTGCTAATTTTGAATCTCCTTCTCTGCTTGGTTTATCTTCAATAACAAAAATTAAATCAAAACGAGATATAATCGGTGCTGGCAAATCAATTTGTTCTGCAAGTACTTTATACTGGTCAAATCTTCCGAATTTTGGGTTAGCTGCTGCAAGAACGGAACATCTTGAATTTAAAGTTGCCATGATTCCTGCCTTTGCAATACTTACAGTCTGTTGTTCCAATGCTTCGTGAAGTGCTGAACGATCTTCGGACCTCATTTTATCCAATTCGTCAACACATACATTACCTTGGTCCCCAAGTACCAATGCACCGGCTTCCAAGGACCATCCGCCAAGTTCATCCCTAACGGCTGCAGCGGTTAATCCCGCACCGGTAGTACCTTTACCACTTGTATAAATACTTCTTGGTGCAAGCCTTGAAACATATTTTAATATTTGAGATTTACCAATACCTGGATCCCCTACAATGAGGATGTGGATATCTCCTCTCAATTTGGTTTCATCTTCAAGCTGTTTTGCAGCCCCACCAAATAATTGCAATGCAATAGCTTCTTTTACATCTCTGTATCCTCTAATTGATGGTGCTGTGGACTTGATGATTTTATCATAAATGTGAGGGTCTTTTGACAATTCTATAATTTTTTCTTCATCTTCTTCTGAAAGCTGCAATTCTTCAAATTCCTGTTCTAATGGTTCAATGTGGTTTACATAAATATAATTTTTAAATTTGCCGCTTCTCTCTTCCCTGAATGTTTTTAATGTTCCAGTTATTCTAACTTTATCTCCAGGGTTTAATTCATCTACTAAATCATCTTCTAATACCATTAACATTTGTTTAGGTTCTGTTCCTCCAGACAGGTTCTCTAAAGGTTCCTGCATTCTTGCAGTTTGTGTATCTATGTATTTTGATTCTTCTTGAAGCAGTCTGAAAGACCTTCCGCCGCATTCACTACAGAGTGATGGTTCTATAATTGTATTGCTGGATGTCTGTTCAACTTCGTGCAATCTCATACATCCTCTACATTCAAATACTCCAGTTTCAATACGAGGTCTAATTTCATCAGTTTTTCTTACAATACCGTCTGCTGCAACAAATGTTCCTATGTATTTACTCAGCAATGTCTTTAATGGAATGATATTGGTGAGATTTTCAAAACGGATGTGGATTTCAACGTCCTTTACAAGAGGGTCAATGTTTTTAATGGCTATTTGTGCAGCTTGAATAACCTCTTCTGGTTTGTCTATTAGTAAATCCGCAAGGTCTGGATCAAATATTTCCAATGCATTATAATCCACGTTAAGTGACCTTTCATCGGGGTATTTTTCAAGCACTTCAAAAACATCATCCTTGTATGAAGTTGAAAAAAATTCTTCAAATTTTGCAATTGATGTTTGTGATTTAGTAGTAGAATTCATTATCTATATTATTATTTTTTCATACTTTAAAAATTATTGCATAGAGCAGTTGAAAAGTATTATGCATAAGTAAGTATTAAATACTAATGCCACCCATAAATAGATATTAATAAAGATTTAAATTATTTTGAGGATATTATGAGGAAATCTAGACTAAGTGTATTTAAATCCACTTCTATGTTGATTTCTGTTGTTGGAATCATCATGATTGTATCAACAATTATTGTTGTAGCTTATGTGGGGTATAGTATGGTTTCAGAAGGTATCACAGATGAAATATCTTCAGGTACTCAATATGATGAGCTTGCAGATTTAAAATCATCTTATTCTGATTTAGTGATGAAATTTGATAATGTCAAATCTACATATTATGCTGGCGGTGCGAGTGAAGTAAAAATATATAATGATGCAAGGCTAGAGTTGTCTAGAGCCAATTCCGCTATTGAAAATGTTCAAAGTGCTTTAGATGCAGGAAAACCATCTAATGAAGTTGATAGTAGAATTGATTTCGCTAAACAGAAACTTCAAGCTGCTAATAATGCCTACAATAATCTTTAATTTCTTTTTTTTCTCTTTTTTGGCATATATTCCAAACCAACAACATACATTTCTGAACTTTTTTTACGTGATGATGCAGGTTTGGTAGTTCTAACGTGTCTGAATTTTCCTTTCAGTGAATCCAACATATTTTTATATTCTGGGCCTTGAAATACTTTCATAACAAGATTGCCTTTTTGTTCAAGGATATTTTCAGCTATTTCAATCACGACATTGACTAAATCAATTGATCTTAATTGGTCGATATTTTTAATTCCACAAAGTGAAGGTGACGCATCAGACATTACAACTTTGGCCTTTCCTCCAATAAGTTCCATAATCTTTTTTTGAACTTCAGGTGTTGTAAAATCTCCTCTAATTCCATAATAATTTTCTTCATGGAATTTTTTAAATCTGTTTAAGTCCACACCTACTACAATGCCTTCTTCTCCAACTTTTTCCAATGCAACCTGTGACCATCCGCCGGGTGCGGCTCCTAAATCGACAACAGTGTTTCCTTCTTTAATGATTTTATATTTTTTATCAAGTTGTTTTAATTTATATGATGCTCGTGAGCGATAATCTTCTTGTTTTGCTCTTTTATAATATGGATCATTGTGTTTTTCCATTTGCCATTTGCTTCCCATTTCAATCCCTCTTATATTGTTCAAAATCAAGTGCACTACATACTGGTGCTCCAATTTTTATAATTTCCACATCAACTTCTCTGTCATTAATTTCAAGTATCATTACTGTTCTGTCGGCAAGTCTTGGAACTATTGGACTTCCAGGATTCAATAACAATACTCCATCTGTCTGCTCTATTTTTGGTTGGTGTGAATGTCCGCTGATTAATATGTCGGCATCCAATTCTTTTGCAAGATAAACCAGTTGTTGTGTATCGGCTCTTGGATAAACTTCTCCATGCACAATTCCAATTTTTAATCCTTCAGCTTCAATTACTTTTGCAGCGGGCAAATCAATTCCTCTTGCCCTATCCATATTTCCTTGAATGGCCATTACTGGAGCTATTTGCTCCAAATCATCTATCACCTTTGGGGAGGTTAAATCGCCAGCGTGCATTATTAAATCGACTTCACTAAATGCCTCAAATACTTTTTCAGGTATTTCTTTAGCTCTATCCGGGATATGTGTGTCTGAAATTAAACCGATTAACATTTTATCTATTCCTTAAGAATTCGTAATTATATTTGTCTGTTATTGTTCTTAATGTTAATGTGGCCGTTGATAACTTGGACATTAATATTTTAGTTTAAACTTTTTGACAAGCAACAGAATATTATGTGTTGCATGGTTTTTCAAATTTTGTGTGTTCTTGAAATATTCATTTTGGACATAATTAAAATATTCGACATTTTTCCTGATTTGGATAGATGTTGTCGATGCAGTCAGTATTGAATAGTCCAACTTCATCACTTTAAATAAAAAATATTATAAATTCTTAAAAATATATATAATAATATCATTCTTTGAGGAGAAGATAAAAATGGGAGAAGTTAAAAAGGAAGATATCTTAGATATTTTAGCTAAATATGACAAAAGTGAAATCACTATAGCTACCCTAGGAAGTCATACTTCTTTACACATATTGCAAGGTGCTAAAGAAGAAGGATTTAGAACAGCTATCGTATGTCAAAAAGGTCGTGAAATTCCATATCAACGTTTTGATGTAGCTGATGAATACATTATCGTTGATGAATTCAAAGACATTGTCAATGAAGATGTTCAGCAAAAACTTAGGGATATGAATGCAATTGTTGTGCCTCATGGATCTTTTGTTGCATATGCTGGATTAGATAATGTTGAAGACAAATTCAATGTTCCAATGTTTGGAAATAGGGATGTACTTAGATGGGAAGCTGAAAGAGATAAGGAAAGAGCTTTGCTTGTTGAAGGTGACGTAAGAATACCTTTTAAATATAATGGACCTGATGAAATCGACAGGCCGGTTATGGTTAAATTCCCTGGTGCTAGAGGGGGTAGAGGTTACTTTGTAGCTTCATCTACAGAAGAGTTCAATTCAAAAATTGATGCTATGAAAGCACGTGGATGGTTAGAAGACAGTGATGTTGAAGCAGCTCACATTGAAGAATATGTTTCAGGATGTAATTACTGTATACACTATTTCTACTCTGCTCTTGATGATTCAGTTGAATTGATGGGTATGGATACAAGATATGAATCAAGTATTGATGGATTTGTAAGAATGCCTGCAAAAGATCAATTGGATATTGATTTAAGTCCTTCCTATGTTGTAACAGGTAACCACCCTGCTGTAATTCGTGAATCTTTACTTCCACAGGTATTTGATATTGCTGATAAATTAACAGAAAGTGCTAAAAAATTAGTTGCTCCTGGATTAAATGGTCCTTTCTGTATGCAAACTTTAGTAAATGATAATTTAGAAGTAATCTGTTTTGAAATCAGTGCAAGAACTGATGGTGGAACAAATACATTTATGGATGGTTCTCCTTACTCCTACTTAACCTACGGTAAACCTATGAGTATGGGTAGAAGGATTGCTTTAGAAATTAAACGTGGTATAGAAAGAGATGAATTGGAAAAAATAATAACATAAATTTTGTTATTATTTTTCATTCTTTTTTTGTAATTTTACCTAAAAGGCCTTTATTTTCTTTTTGAGGTTCTTCGGCTTTTTGTTTTTTCTTTTTATTTTTACCGATTTTCTGTTTTTTCTCGTATTCTTCTTTTGCTTTTACACGGCTTCTTTTTGCCCATGCACCAATAACTGCAACAAGCATACCAACAATAAGAATTGCAATTATCATGGTTATTCTTCCTTGTTCTGTTGGTGGTATTTCTCTAAATACGCCATCTAATGCAAGGTACATTACTGGTGTTGATGCAAAAGCCCCAAGCAGTGCTGATGTTTTTATATTTGGTGCATTGTATCCTACATATAAAAATCCGATTGATGCAAATGCATAAAGGAATTCATTATACATTGATCCCAATATTACAAATCCGGCAGCGATTGCTGCTCCAAATACTAGTGATTTAAAGTCAAAATTAGTGAATTTTCCCATTTTATTTCTCCAAAAACTTATTTTTTAGAGGATACTGCTCCTCCAATTGCTCCAGTTATTCCCATGACAATTGCATAATAAATCAACTCTGTGACTATGGATAAAATACTTATTATGCCGGATGTTGTAAATCCAGTAAGGCCTCCAAATGCTCCCATAAAGCTTCCACCAATTGTTGTAGCTATTATGAATAGTATTGCACTGATAATTGTACCTAATGTGCCAGCAAGAGCTGCATTCCATAAGCCTCCCAGGGCTCCATCATGGGCAATATATCCTGTAATGAAACCAACAATTAATAATCCAATAAAATCATAATGTGCAAAAAATGCTTTAACAATTACAGATAATATGAAACCTATAATTACGGCTTTCCATTTTGTCATGATTATCACCTTTAGTCAATAATTAATATTGTTTATAAAAGTATTTAATTTTTTTTAGTTTTAATGTTCAATATATGTCTTTTAATTTATCTTTAATTTGGTCTATAATCGCTTGATGCATTCTTTTTGTAAATTCGGCCTTGTCATTTTGATTTAATACATCTAAATATCCTTGTGAAATTAAATTAAATGCAAATGGACTTGGTATGACAGTATTTATTGTTTTAACTTCCATTTGTTCTGAAGCAACCCATTCAATTATTTTTAAAGCATTTTTAACATCCATATAGTCTTCAAGCGCTTCTCTTCGAGCTTCCTTTAAAATTGAAAAGTTTTCATCCATTTCCTGCACGAATTTCAATAGGATTTTTCCCCTAACCTGTTGGCGTCCGACAGATTTTGATTCTCCTTTGTATCTTCTTAAAGTCATTAATGACCGCCCGGCACAGTGTCTGAACCTTGAAGCTAGTGTTTCGGTTTTATTTAATGATTGGGACAATATGTTTTCAAAGTTTTCAGGGGTCAATTCATTGAATGATTCCAGACCTCCAATCTTTCCGTCAGAGCTTAAATAAAAACCGTTGTCTGATATTGAAATGGTGACGTTGATGTTGTATCTTTTTGCAACAACATAAGCTACGGCTCTTGAAAGTGCATCATTAACTTTTCTTCCAAATAGTGAATGAAATATTACGAATCGTCTTCCTCCAAATCCTTTATAATATTCAATTAATAATAATTGGTTGCTTGGTATTTTGGCATATTTGAATTGTTCTACAAAATATTCGTATATAGAATTTGCTGCAAAATCATCAACATATAAATATTCATGAATGAATTCCATTATTTCTTCCTTGCTTCTTTGATATCTGAATTTTACATCCATGTGGGCTCTAAATCTCTGAATGTCCATTGCCAAATCAAAAGATAGTGGCAATTGCTGTGAAAACCATGAGGGTATTGTTGGGGGTCCCATTGCCGGAGTCACGTTAATTGTCATTCCTTTCCCATAGTTGAATCTATAAGTATTTCCACCCAGAACGAAAGTGTCTCCTTTTTTAAGCCGTTCCATAAAATCTTCTTCTATTCTTCCAACGGTTTCTCCATCACATTTAACCAAAACACCTGAACTGTCTGGAATTGTTCCAATATTTGTCGAATAAAGCATTCTGGCTAACTTTCCACGTTTTCCAAAGGTGTTTTTATCATAATCAATCCAAATTTTGGCGTAAACATATCTTTCTTCGAGTTCAGGATATTCTCCAGCCATATAACTTAAAACATCTTCATAATCATCTCTTGTCAAGTCTTTGTAACAATAACTTTTTTTGATGACTTCATAAGCGTAATCAATATCCCATGGATTTTCAATGCCCATTCCATAGATATGTTGTGCTAATACGTCCAAACAATTGGTTGGCATATTTATTCTGTCGATTTTTCCTTCTTTGGCATTTTTAAGCAAAACTGAGCATTCAACTAAATCATCACGGTCAGTTACAATAATTCTTCCTCGAGATTTTTCATGTAATCTATGTCCACTTCTTCCAATTCTTTGAAGCGCTCTTGCAACAGATTTCGGTGAATTTATTAATACGACTAAATCAATGTATCCGATATCAATTCCAAGTTCAAGAGATGTTGATGAAACAACTGCTTTTAGCTGATCTTCTTTTAGTTTATTTTCTGTCTGTAGACGAACTTCCTTTGAAAGTGAGGAATGGTGTGCCATTATGTTTTCATTGTTGTAGTGCATTGGATACATTTTCTTTAAATTATAAACAAAACGTTCCGTACCACTTCTTGTATTTGTAAAGATTAATGTTGTTTTGTTCTCCCAAATCAGGTCATCCAATAGGTCATACATTCCAAGCCGTGTATCTTCTTCGTCTGCCAGTACAATATCACTTACCGGACACATTACTTCCATGTCCAGTTCCTTTAAATAGTTGATATTTACAATTTTGCAGGGTCTGCCAACACCATATTCATATCCCACAAGAAATTTGGCCACTTCTTCAAGTGGACTTACTGTTGCTGATAGTCCGATTCTTGTATATTGGCCGATTAAATGTTGTAATCTTTCAAGGGATAGGCTTAAATGAACTCCTCTTTTATTTTCGGCAAGTGAGTGTATCTCATCTATTATGACATATTTCACTCCGCTTAGCTTTTCCCTAAACTTTGGTGCCACAAGTAAGATTGAAAGGGTTTCTGGAGTGGTAATCAGGATGTGTGGTGGTTTTTTAAGCATTTTTTGCCTTTGATATTGGCTTGTATCGCCTGTTCTAACGGCTTTTCTAATTCCTAAGTCTTTTTTAGCTATTTTTTCAATCCCTTCCAGTGGTTCATCCAAATTTTTCTCAATATCATTATCCAATGCTTTTAAAGGTGAAATATAAATGCAGTATACTTTATCTTCAAGTTTTCCTTTTTCTGAGAGTGTTGTTAGTTCACTTATGATTGATAAAAAAGCAGTAAGTGTTTTTCCAGATCCTGTTGGTGATGAAATCAGGATATTGTTCTTTTTATGGATATCTATTATTGATTTTTTCTGAGCAGGTGTAAAATCATCAAATTTTGAATCAAACCATTGTCTGACCCAGGGATGCAGTATTTTATAAATCTTATCTTTAGAATAGCTTTTTGTCTGCTCTTCAATCATTATTTGTGCTCCAATATCTTTTTAAAATATTAGTTAAACTTTTAATTTTTATAGTATTTAATAATGTTTTTTGTTTTTCATTGTTCAATATCACAATTTTTACTAATTTTTTTCTTAACTTAATATATTTTTATTAATATTTATTAATCAATTTTTGAAAAATATATATTATTCTTTATATAATATTAAAATATGTTCGGTTATTTGTGATTTAAATAAAAATTATTAAATAGTTTGATTTTGATATATTATAATTGTAGGCTTATGCCTCAGGTGGTATATAAAATGAAAAACTATTTCGATATTAAAGACAAAGTTGCACTTATTACTGGTGCTTCATCAGGTCTTGGTTGGCAAATTGCACAAGCATATGCTAGTCAAGGTGCAAAATTAGCATTATTTGCAAGAAGGTAAGAAAGATTACAAGAAAATGTTGCTGAAATCGAAAAAGAATATGGCACTGACGTAATGTACGCTGTATGTGATGTCGGAGATTATGACAGTATCACCGAAGCAATTGCTAAAGTTATGGATGCTTATGGAAGAATCGATATTTTAGTTAATGCTGCAGGTATGGGAAACAACAAACCTGTTATGGATCAATCCAATGAAGAATGGGAAAGACACATACACATTGACTTAAGTGGTGTATACTACATGTGTAAAGCTGTTGGAGAAATCATGATTGAACAAGAATACGGTAAAATCATTAACATCGGTTCAATCCACTCTAGAGTAATTTTCCCTGGTGGTGGAATTAGCGCATACTCTTCAGCTAAAGGTGGAGTAATGAACTTAACCAAAAACTTGGCTGTAGAATGGGCACCATATAACATTACTGTTAATGCAATTGGTCCAGCAGTATTTGAAACCGAATTGACTGTTGAATCCATCGAAATGGAAGGATTCATGGATCTTATTAAAGCATACTGTCCTGCTGGTCGTTTAGGAAAACCTGGTGAATTGGATGGTATTGCAATTTACTTAGCATCTGATGCATCTAGTTTCTGTACTGGTCAACTCATCTGTATTGACGGTGGATGGACTGCTATTTAGATAAGAGATTTTTTCTCTTATTTTTTTTCTATTTTTTGAATATTTATATACTCTTAAAATCTAACTTATTATCATGACTAATTTTAATTTTGAAGAAGCTATTAACAATTTATCAAATGATGATGTTAAAGTTAGAAAAGAAGCAATAGAATCATTGGTTGGAACAACTGATGAAGAAGCTATTGAACCTTTAATTAAAGCAACTACTGATGATAATGCTCAGGTAAGATTTAAAGCTGCTGAAATATTGGGAAATATGGGGGATGTAGCTGTTGATAAGTTAATTAATGAATTTAATAATGCTGAAGGTAAAGATAAACGTTTCCTTGCTTTTGCACTTAAAGAAACTGAAGACAAAAGGGTAATTCCGTACTTTGTTGAAGCTTTGGATGATGAGGACTTTGGGGTTAGAAAAGTTGCGGTACGTGCTTTAGGTGAACTTCAAGCTTATGATGAACTTGATAATATTGCCAAATGTCTTGATGATGAAGATTGGGGTGTTAAATTGGCTGCCATTCAGGCATTAGGTGATTTAGCAACTGATGAAGCAATCAAACTAATTAAAGATGCAAGAAAAACAGAAGATGATAAGGACTTCAAAAAATCTTGTAATAAGGCAATTAAAAAAGCACAAAAAAGACAAAAGGCTAAAGACTCTGGAGAAGCTATCGTAAAAGTTATTCCTATGAGCACCATTAAAGAAATGGAAAAAACCAATCCTCAAAAGGCTATAAAAGAATATGAACGTTATGTTGAAGCCAAAATGGCTAAAGATGCTCCATATAAAAGGTTATGTGTACTTTATAGAAAAGCAAATGACAACGATAATGAAATTAGGGTCATAGAAACTGCTTGTGAAGTATTCGCTGATAATGATAAAAAATTGTCTTACTTCGAAAAAAGATTGGCTAAATTAAAATAGCTGTTTTTTGTTAACTTCATAAATGTCTTCCCTTTTATTTTTTAAAAGAGGAAGCTCTTCTCTTATTTTTTTTATTTCACTTAAATCGATTTCAGATATTATTAACTCTTCTTTTTCAGTTGCCTCAGATATTACTTCTCCCCAAGGACTTGTAATTATGGAATGTCCAAAGCTATGGTAACTTGCATCCTTGTTTAATGCAGGCGCAACACCTACGCAGAAAACTTGGTTGTCCAGTGCTCTTGTGCGGAATAGCAACTCCCAATGTGCAGGACCTGTAGTCATATTGAATGCTCCCGGATAAAAGAGTATTGATGCACCTTCAAGTGCCATTAATCTTGCAAGTTCAGGAAAACGAATATCGTAGCAAATTCCAATACCTATTTTTCCAAATTCAGTATTTGCTGTTGTAACATTATCTCCAGCGGTTAAAACATCAGATTCCATAAATTTTATTTTCCCTTTAACGTCTATATCAAATAGATGCATTTTTCTATGTTTTGCGATTATTTCACCATTCCGGTTAAAAAGATAACTGGTATTGTACAATTTACCATTCTCTTTTTCAGGAATGGATCCTGCAAGAATGTAAACCTGGTTCTTTGATGCTAAGTTGGAAATTTTTAAAAGAGTTTTGCTTGTTTTTTCTTCTTCACAGTATTCAATAAATTTGTCATTTGAATAAGGACAGTTGAACATTTCAGGTAAAACTATAAAATCAGAATTTTCATCAACGCTTTTTTCAATCATCCTTTCAGCGTTTTTTAAATTTTCATCTTTATTGTCAACAACATTCATTTGACAAAGTGCAATCTTAACTCTAGTCATATTAACACTTTAAAAATAAAAATAGAAGTATGAAATTAATCATACTTAAGCAATGTCTGCAGTATTTATCATTGTAGTAATATCATCTGAAGTAACTGCATTCATTGATTCTCCAGTAATTTTAAATACATATAGCTTTCCATCACTAAATAATGAAACAAATCTTGTATAATTACCGTCAGCATTTTCTAAAATAATATTTGAGGAATTTCTACCATCTAATTTAATGGTTTCAACAAGTTCCACATAGGAATTATTATTTTGAGCATAACTGATTCTATCTTTAGTAATTTCTTTTAGGGATGAAGACTCTAGTGTACTATTGTAATATTCAATTATGGTATTGTTTTCGTTTTTATAGAATTTTGCATTTGTGTGTTCTGCATCACTTCCATTAATTTCTTCCCAATTTCCAGGATATTTGAATGAGAATGCTCCTTCACTAACTTTAATTAAATCGTTACTTGATACTGAAGAGTTATTGTTATGGTGTGATCCAGTTAAAACAATTCCACAAATCACAATTAAAGTTATTATAAGTATTGCACCAATAACAAGTTTTTTTTCTTTTAAAATATTGACAGTGCTTTCATCAGTGGAAGGTTTCTTTGGTTCTGGTGCTTTGTCAAAGATACTTTCTTCTTTAATGACTTTAGTTTTTGGTTTAGGGAATTTGTAACCACAATTTCCACAAACAGGAGCACCATCATAACTTGGATTTCCACATTCAGGACATTTTTTCACAGCTCAACCTCCATTTAAATTAACAGTATATTTAATAATAATGTTTTTATTTTATAAAAAGATATTTATAATTGTGATAGAATGTCTAGTGATGAAATTATTAACATTGATGATATAAATTATGCAGTTTATAAAATAGGTGATTGGAAAAATAATTATGAAATCAATCAGATTGGCATATCAAGTGAAATTCCCGTTACAAAAAATACTGTACATCATGTAAAATTATCCATGGAAGAAATAAGGATGTCCACATTTGAAATTTCAGACAAATCAGTCAATGGCTTTGTAGCTATTGCATTACAATTAAATCCTAAAGTTCAAGAAATGGAATTGGACGATGTAATTGCTCTCGAAGAAAAGGAATATGATGATATTCTCAAAGAATTGGATGATTTGGTATTATTGGATGATGATGGAACTCTTTCTTTAGAAACTGAAGATTATCTTATTTATAAATTGGAAAAAGATTGTCACGTTACTAATTCCATTCCGGCAAATAAATTTACCAAAAGATTTTACCTGGACGAAATGAAAAGAATTGAGGATGCATTGAGTTAAAATGCATCTAATGTTATTTTCTTATCTCTTTTTAATTCTCGAGGAGGTTCAACTGATACGAATTCAATGCCCTCTTCTTCAAGAAGTTCTTCCGCATCATTCATGATTGATGGGGCCACGAGCAATCCTCGAATTTTTTTCTTTTGAGCTTTACATTCTTTTAGATAATCATTATCTGTATTTTCAAGGTCTTGGAGGTATCTTCTTAGTTGTTTTACTGCACTGACTCCAGCTTTACGAGCTTTTAATTCCAAAACCATTAAATTATTATCTTTATCTTTTCCTAAAATGTCAATAAAACCATGCTCCACGCTATATTCTCGTGTGGTTGGAATAAAACCGTCTTCAATCATGTGTGGTTTTTCCATTATCATATCGCTCATGTCTTTTTCATATCCTGCCTGTTCGAGTTCTTCAAAGTCTTCAATATTGGCATAATTGATAAACTGGATTTTTCTTATCTCGACTGTTAGCAACTCTTTGGGTGTTCTTCTGTGGCTTTCTAAGAAAAGATTGTCATTTTTAATGTAACTTCTTGTTTTTGATTTTGGAGGTTGCCAATTGACCGGTTCTACTTTTTTGTCTTGGTGGATTAAGAATGCCCCATCGGGCTTTATCATAATTATACGTTCTCCCCAATCTAGCTCACTTAATGCTCTACCTTCATAATTGACTTTGCAGCATGCAAATATTAATATTGTCGCTCTTTTACGCAAAGCTTCATGAACCAAATCATATGCATCTTCACAATTAGGTTTTTCTAAAATTTTATATTTCATCACAATAACATTGTTTAGATTGATTTAAATAATTTGTTTTTTATAGATTTTAATGATTAAAAAAAATTCGGTGGGATTAGAATTTACGATGAAGATTATTTTGATGATAAAAATGAATTTTTTACTTTAGATTCATTTGAATTTGAAAATGGAAATGTTCTTAAAAATCTCAAAGTTGAATATACGACTTTTGGAACTCCAAAATATAATGATGAAGGCATTATTGAAAATGTGATTGTGTATTGTCATGGTTCCTTGGGCAATTTCGCTTCAATGAAAAAAATTTTACCATTGGTTGGAGAAAATGACCCCTTTGATGAAAGCAAATACTTTTTTATATGTTTATCTGCATTGGGATCTCCAGGGTCATGTTCCCCATCATCTACTAATTTAAAAAATAAATTTCCAAAATACACGATTAAAGATGTTGTCAATTTTCAAAAACAATTTTTAGCCGAAAAATTCAATATTTCTCATGTTTTGGGAATGATTGGAAATTCAATGGGTGGATTTGTCAGTTTAACTCAAGCAATTGAAGACCCTGATTTTGCAGATTTCATAATCTGCGGGGTAAGTAGCTATAAGGTTGCGGGACATGATTTTATTTTATCAAAGTTTGTCAATGAAATTATAGAATCTGATCCGGACTACAACAGGGGAGAGATGACTTACTCTTTGATTAGGACATTGAGATTGGCTAATCTAGCAGAATTTAATTTTGGACTTTCTAAAAAAGCCTTACGTGATATGAGTAATGAGGAATTAAGTGCAGAATTTGAAAACTTTGGAAATGAAAGTATAAATGTTGATATTTATGATGTGAAGTATTGCAACGAGTCCTGTATGTATTATAATGTTGAAAATGATTTGGGCAAAATCAAATCTAAAGTGTTGATTATATCCTGCAAACATGATCCTCATTTCCCTCCGGAACTTGATGGAATTCCAATGTCTGAAATGATTAATGAATCTGAATTGATTATTATGGATTCTGATTTGGGACATTTATGTTTCAATGAACTTGAAACAATTTCTTCCCAATTGGCTGATTTCATGGAAAATTTTGAGGGATAAGATGGATGTAAAAATTTCCGATTATGGTGGTGCTGAAGGTAAGAAATTCATAGAATATACCATTTTCGGATTGTCATGGGAACAAATCAAATATTTGGATGAAAATTTGACCGAATCCACATTTGTTGATGGGGATTTGTTAAAGATTAAAATGTATTTTGAAGATAAGTTATATCCTTTTCAAAGTGAGGTTTCAAGAATTCGCCTTGATGATTTCATCTCAAGGGAAGAAATAGAAATGAATGTGTTTCTTTCAAGCTTTTTAGAGGACATGTAAACAATTTCATTCATTTTGTTTAAATTTATATATCCCCTTAAACTTATAATCAAATAACATAATCAAAATGGAGATATTATTCTTGAATGATGGAAAATTTATTTATGAATACGATAAATTCAATTTGAATAATTTCAAATTTCAAAATGGTGAAATTCTTGAAGATGTAACTGTTGAATTTATTTTAAAGGGCACTCCAAAATATGATGATGAAGGAAATATAATCAATGCTATCATTTACTGCCCCAATTATGATAGAAATTGTTTTTCAATAAATGACTATCCTCAGTTAACAGATTCCGGAACTCCTTTCGATTTAAATAAATTTTTTATTATTTCAATTACTTCTCTGGGAGTTCCAGATTCATGTTGTCCTTCCACAACAGGTTTGAAATACAATTTTCCTAAATATGATTTTTTAGACAAGGTAAATTGTAAAAAGCAATTCATTAAGGAAAAACTAAACATTGAAAAAGTTCATGCTATTGTTGGTAGGGGAATGGGTGGATATGAAGTTTATACTTGGGCCTGTGAGTATCCTGATGATATGGATGTTATAATAATTGCTAACAGTTCCTTTAAGACTAATGGATATAGGTATGTAATAGCTAAAGGAATTGAAAGTATCATTGATTCCAGTAAAGACTTTTATTCGGATATCTATGATGAATCTTTAACCAAAACTATGATTACTATAAATAAAATTTTATATTCTCAGTATTTCTCTAAGCGTATCTTTCAAGAAATGACCAATAATGAAATTGATGTGCTGATGGATGAATTTGTCGAGCAAGGTTTGTTCATAGATATTTATGATTATAACTTGCAAAATGAAGCAATTATTCATTATGATATTGAAGATAAATTAAGCAATGTCAAAGCCAAAACATTGGTTTTGAGTCCATATGATGATTTATATTTCACGCCTGAATTTGATACTGTTCCCTTGAAAAATCTCGTTGATGATTGTGAAATTGTTGTATTGTCTACATGCGAAGATAGATCAAGACAAATTTATTTTAAAGAACTTATTAGTGCTTTAAATTCATTTTTTAAAAAAATTGAAAAATAAAAAAAGTTTGCTAGTTAAACTAGCTATTTTGATGCATCAAGCATATGCTGAACCGCTTTTAAAGATTTTTCAGCAACTTCTTTTGGCAATGTGACTTGTGGAGCTTCATTTACAAGTGAATCTCTTACTTTTTCTAGGGTGTGTAATTTCATAGTTTCACAGATTGCCCCTTCAAGTAATGGGTATAGTTTTTTGCCTTCAATTTCCAAATTGATTCTAGTAATCATATCAATTTCAGTTCCAAGTACAAATTCTTCCTTATCACTTGAGGTAATGTATCTTAACATGCCTCCAGTTGACATTACTTGGTCACAAGCTTCTTGAACTTCAATATTACATTCTGGGTGGCAGATTATCTCTGCATTAGGATGCTGTTCTCTTTTTAGTTCAACATCTTCAACATGGAACAGTTTGTGAACATAACAGTGTCCGCCTTTTGGAACAGGGATGATTTCTTTATCCACTTCTTTAGCAACATGTGTTCCCAAGTTAGTGTCAGGGCCAAATAATATTTTGTCTTGCTTTAAGCTTTCAGTAACCTTAACAGCATTGGCTGAAGTACATAATGTGTCTGCATGCTGCTTTGCTTCTGCGATACTATTCACGTAAAGAATAACTCCTGCATCAGGATGTTCCTCTTTTGCTTTTAATAATTCCTCTTCTGGTAACATATGTGCCATTGGACATTCCGCTTCAAGAGTTGGAATAACAATTTTTTTATCTGGATTTAGGATATATGCAGTTTCTGCCATGAAGTCAACACCGCAAAAGATAACTAAATCTTTATCATCAATTTCAGAGGCTTTAATACATAATTCTAATGAATCTCCTAAAAAATCGGCAATTTCCTGAATTTCTTTAGGCTGGTAATTGTGCGCTAATATTATAGCATTTTTTTCTTCTTTTAATTTTAAAATTTCTTCCTGTATTGAACTACTCATTTTTCTCACCCATCATAACAATATATTTTCTAATATCGTTAGTTATTACTACTTTATATTTATCTCTAGCGGATGTTATTAAATTCCATCTATCATCACTGTCATAATCTTTTACCCAAAAAGATACTTTAAGTTTGACTTGTATAAAGCTGGTTTCAGTTACAAAAACATTAGGTCTTATAGTTTTATCTATTGTATCATAAGTTACAATTTTCTTAATAATATATTCTTTAAAGTCCTCAACATCAATATTTAATGGCAATCCAATATATAAATCTACTCTACGTAGTTCATTAGATTTAAATCCATTATATGGATTATTTGTTAATGTGGAGTTTGGAATATGAATTTTTACTCCTAAATTATCAACGATAACCGTTGATCTTAGGGAAATACTCTCGATAGTTCCTTTATTGCCCTCAATTTCAATAGTATCTCCAACTTTAATGCTTTTTCCAAGTATTAATATTATTCCTGAAAATAAATTGGAAATAATGTCTTTGGCCGCAAAACTCACTCCAATACCTACAATACCTAAACTCAATAATGTTCCTGCAAGGTTCACTCCAAATAACTGTAAAATGTACATTAATGCAATAAAATATAGTGCGTAAATTACAAGGTCTTTAATAAGGAATGCTGCAGTAATATTACGGCTATGGTTTTTCCTTTTTTTCATTAAATATTCAATAAGTTTTGTTATGACTGTAGTTGAAACAATAATGATTATTATGTAAATTATAGTTTGTACATTATTATCAATTGTTGCTAAAATGTTCATAATATCATTTAATTTCAATTTCCATTAAATCGTAAGCGATTTCAGTATTTTCAAAAATTTCTCGTGCTTCATTCAATATAATTTTAGAAAATTCTCCGTTATAACGTGTGCTGATGTGTGTTAAAATCAATTCTCTACAGTTTGATTGCTTTGCAACATATGCTGCATCAGCTGCTGTGGAATGACCATGTTCTTCTGCATTTTCTTCATCTTGACGTGTAAATGTTGATTCGTGGATTAAAAGTGTGCTGTCTTTTGCAAGGTTAATCATTTCTTCACAGGGTCTGGTGTCTCCAGAATATGTGAGTTTAATTCCTTTTCTAGGTTCTCCAAGAACCTGTTCCGGCTTTATGATTCGCCCATCAACTTCAACTTCCTGTCCATTGTGCAATTTGCCGAAAAGAGGGCCTACGGGAACTCCCAATTCAATAGCTTTTTCTCTCAAAAATCTTGGTTTTTTCTTTTCTTCAATTGAATATGCAAGGGCTGGAACATTATGTCTGACTGACTGACATTTGATAATGTATTCTTCAGTTTCTTCAATAATGCCTGGTTCTATTTCAATGAATTCGAGAGGATATTCATATTTGCAATATCCGAAATTTAATATTGCATCTCTGACTTTATGCAATCCTTTAGGACCATATATTATTAGTTTTTCATCCCTGCCATGTAGTCCTAGGGATTGTATGAGTCCTGGAAGGCCTAAAATATGGTCTCCATGAAAATGTGTGATAAATATCTTGGATATTTTCATAGGGCTTACTTTTGTGTGAAGCATTTGTCTTTGAGTTCCTTCTCCACAATCAAATAACATCACTTTTCCGAATGCCTTAACTGCAATTGAAACTTGATTTCTCTCCTTTGAATGTACTGCTGAAGAGGTTCCTAAAAATATTATTTCCATATATAATCACTTATAATTATATTGCAGAATAAATATATATTTTAATTAATTATTAAAGTTTAGGTGATTTTTTGGATAAAATTATAGAATATATGTTGGCCGAGGATGAGGGATTCGGTGATATTACTTCAAATGCTGTTGTAGAAAAAGGTTTGGAAATATCTGCTCAGATAATTTCAAAAGATGAGGGAATTTTGGCAGGAATGGATATAATTAAAGAGGTATTTGAAGAATATGGTGTTAAGGTCAGCTTTTGGCTAAAGGATGGCTCTCCAATATCTAAAAATGATTTGCTCATGTCTGTTTCTGGTGATGCGAGAACAATACTGCTTTTGGAGAGGACAGTTTTGAATTTATCCATGAGAATGAGTGGAGTGGCCAGTGCAGCTAATCATTATGTTAATCTTGTCAAGGATTATAGTGTGAGGGTTGCTGGAACACGCAAGACTTCACCTGCAATTGCCAAATTTGATAAATATGCATTAAGTGTAGGTGGAGCAGATACTCATCGTTTCGGCTTGGATGATATGGTGTTGATTAAGGACAATCACATTGCTACATGTGAAAATCCTTTGGATGCTCTTCTTAAAGCTAAGACAAATACCAGCTTTTCTAAAAAGATAGAAATTGAAGTGGAAACACTTGATGATGCTATTGAATGTGTTAAAAATGGTGCTGATATCGTAATGCTTGATAACATGTCACCTGAGGAGGTCAGCGAAGTAATTAACAAGTTAAATGAACTAAACATTCGGAAATGTTCATTGATTGAAGTGTCAGGAGGCATTACTGAAAATACTATATTGGATTATGCCAAATTAGGCGTTGATATTATATCAATAGGGGCTTTAACCCATTCATCAAGAAGTCTAAACTTCAGCATGAGATTTTAAGATTATACTCTTAATTTTAAAACTTCTTTTAGTTCTTCGTTTGTCATTTCAGTAAGGAATGTTTCATCGTTACTGATGGATTTGGCGGCAAGGTCGGTTTTATGTTTGCTTATTGCATCGATTGTTTCTTCCAATGTTCCTTTGGTAATGAATCTGTAAACCATCACATCATTTTCCTGGCCAATTCTGTGGACCCTGTCTGTGGCCTGATTTTCCACTGCAGGATTCCACCATAAATCATAATGAATTACATTTTGGGCAGCAGTTAAATTTAACCCTGTTCCACCGGTCTTAAGTGTTGCAACAAAAATTTTATAGTTTTCATCCTCCTGGAAGGTATTGATGATTCTTGATTTTTCTTCTCTTGTTTGTGATCCATGTAAAAATAGTACTTCCTGCTTGAACTTTTTAGAAATTAATTGTTGGATTAGTTTACCCATTTCCACATATTGTGTGAATATTATGACCTTTTCATCATTGTCCAAGATGTTTTCCAATATGTTCACTAAAAGTTCCATTTTTCCGGATTCACTTATTTTTGGATTTTTGATAGATAAAAATTGTGCAGGATGATTGCATGTTTGTTTTAGTGCAGTTAATATTTTAAGAATTATTCCTTTTCTTTGAATTCCTTTTGAATTTTCAATATCAAAAAATATTTCTTCCAGAATAGCATTGTATAATTTTATTTGCTTTTTGGTTAAAGTGCAGTAAATGTCGTTTATGAATTTTTCAGGCAATTCTTTTTTAATATCTTCATCGGTCTTCAAACGTCTTAAAACAAATGGTTTGGCTATTGCTTTAAGTTCATGCAATGTTTCTTCATCTTCTAATTTTTCTATGGGCATTACAAATTGCCTTTTAAAATCATCTTTTGTTGACAAGTATCCCTTATTTGTAAAATCAAATATTGACCAGTAGTCCATTAATTTGTTTTCAATAGGTGTTCCGGTTAGGGCAACTTTTGATCTGGCGTTAACAGTTTTAATGGCTTTTGTTTGTTCAGTGTTTGGATTTTTAATATTTTGAGCTTCATCAATAACACATATAAACCATTTTTCATCTAAAAACATATCCAGGTCTAGTCTTATGATTCCATAGGAAGTAAGAATGATGTCATAGCTTTCCAAAGGGTAATTTCTATTGGATCCGTGGTAAATAAAATAGGTTAAATCGGGTGTGAATTTTTTAATTTCATTTTCCCAATTGGATATTAAAGTTGGAGGTACAATAATTAGCACGGTTTTGTCTTCTAGGAGACCTTCTTCTTTGTAGTAAAGAATTGCAGTTAATACTTGTATTGTTTTTCCAAGACCCATGTCATCGGCGAGTATGCTTCCAAATCCATATCTGATATTTTGAACTAACCATGAATAGCCAATTTTTTGATAGGGTCTCAGCTCTCCGGTTAGGGAGTCTGGAACATTGTATAATGTAGTTTTACTAGTCAATTTTTTAAATTTAGCAAAATCTTTAGCATTAAGGTGTTTTTTAACAAGATTTTGAGTTTCCAAATCCATTTTCCACACTCATTGATTTTAATTATTAACTATTATGTACACATTTAATTAAAATATTATTTGGAGGTTTCTGTGAGTTAAAATACTTTTTTGATTTTAATTTTATTTTCAAAATTTTTTCTTATTTTTTTTCAATAGCTATGGCTGTTTTTTGCATGTCTAACTTTCATTGTAAATAATTATTCGATTGAGGGCACGATTTTTTAATTTTTTTCTTTAAAAAATTCTTTTTTTATATATAAAAACAAAGTTTAATAATATGGTAAAATAAAATATATAAAAGATAGAAAATTATTATAATTTTTTTATGATGGTGATTTAATGGTAAAAATAGCTAAATTAGCTTTGGAAGATGGTACTGTTTTAAAAGGAGAAGGATTTGGTTATGAAACCACTAAATTGGGAGAACTTGTTTTTTCCACAGGTATGGGTGGTTATACTGAATCATTAACAGATCCTTCTTTTAAGGGAGAAATTCTGATGTCCACTTATCCATTGGAAGGAAATCATGGGGTAAGTGAAGATTGGTATCAATCTGATAAGATTCAGGTTGAAGGTTTTGTTTGTCGTGAGGTTTGTCGTGAAGTTTCTAATTTTGGACCTCAGAAAACTTTGGATGACTTTTTAAAAGAATTTGAAACACCTGGAATCAGTGGAATCGATACACGTGACTTAACTTTAAAGATTCGTGAAAGAGGTTCTCTTAAAGCAGCAATAACAACTGAGGACATTCCAGATGATAAGTTACTTGAAATGGCTCGTTCACAACCAAGCATTGAAGATTTTGATGTTGTTCCAAAAGTTTCTACAAAAGAAATCAAAGTATTCAATGAGGATGCAGACAAACGAGTTGCATTAATTGACTGTGGTGTTAAAAAGAATATTATTAATTCATTTTTGGAAAGGGATATTGGAATAATTTTATTCCCTTATGATACTGATTATAAAACAATATTGGATTACTCTCCTAATGGATTGATGATTACTTCAGGACCTGGAAATCCGGATAGGGTAACTGAAACCATTGAAACTATGAAAAAGCTATCCAATAGGTTACCTATTTTTGGAATATGTATGGGTCAACAATTAATAGCTAAATCTTTTGGAGCTAAATCTTATAAAATGAAATTTGGACATAGAGGTGAAAATCAGCCTGTTAAAGATTTAAACACTGGAAAAGTATATATCACATCTCAAAATCATGGTTTCACAATTGATAAGGAATCTTTAAAAGAAACTGATTTAGTTTTAACTCACGTTAATCTGAATGATGGAACTCCTGAAGGAATTTCACATAAAGAATTGCCATTACATTGTATACAGTACCACCCTGAAGCAGGACCTGGTCCAAATGATACAAGAAGTGTTTTTGATGAATTTAACAAAATGATGGATGATTATTAAATAAATGGGGATTACATATGCCAGTAGATAAAGATATTAAAAAAGTATTAATTATTGGTTCCGGACCTATCCAAATTGGACAAGCAGCAGAATTCGATTATTCAGGATCACAAGCATGTAAATCACTAAGGGAAGAAGGAATAGAAACAGTACTTGTTAACAGTAATCCTGCTACAATTCAAACTGATTTAGGCATGGCAGATACTGTTTATACAGAACCATTAACTCCTGAAGTTGTTGCTAAAATTATAAAGGAAGAGGAAGTTGATTCAATATTGCCTACTATGGGTGGACAAACTGGATTGAATATTGCAACAGGTCTCGGAGATTTAGGATTACTCGAAGGAATCAAAGTATTAGGTTCTGATGTTCAAACCATTAAAGATGTGGAAGATAGGGATTTATTCGCTAACTTGATGGAGGAAATTGGTGAAGAAATTCCAAAATGTCAAGCTGTTGAAAGTGTAGATGAAGCACTCGATGCCGTAAAGGAAATAGGTTATCCAGTAATCGTCAGACCAGCATTCACATTAGGCGGGACTGGTGGTGGAATAGCACATGATGAGGAAGAATTAATTGAAATTGCCACTCATGGATTAGATATGAGTTTCATCAATCAAGTTCTTATTGATGAATCTGTTTTAGGATGGAAAGAAATAGAATTTGAAGTAATGAGAGATAAGGAAGATACATGTATTATTGTATGTACCATGGAAAACATCGATCCTATGGGTATTCACACAGGGGACAGTGTTGTTGTTGCTCCTATTCAAAACTTATGTGATGAAACCATTCAAAAGATGCGTGATGCATCAATCAAGATTATTCGTGCATTAGGTATTCGCGGTGGATGTAACATTCAATTCGCACTCAATCCTGAAACCGATGAATACAAAGTTATTGAAGTAAATCCAAGGGTATCAAGAAGTAGTGCACTTGCATCCAAAGCAACAGGTTATCCGATTGCAAAAATCTCTTCAAAAGTCGCTTTAGGAATGACATTGGATGAAATTAAAAACGACATTACCAAAGAAACTCCTGCTTCTTTTGAACCTGCAATTGATTATGTTGTAATTAAAATTCCAAGATGGCCATTTGACAAGTTTAAAGGAATCGGCCGTGAAGTCGGAGTTCAAATGAAAGCAACCGGTGAAGTAATGGCTATTGGAAGAACTTTTGAAGAAGCATTCCAAAAAGCTTTAAGATCACTTGATATGGGCTTTGATGGATTTGAATATGTTGAATACACTGAAGATGACCTTGCACATCCAACTGATTTAATCTACTTCCAAATCTATTCTGCTATTAAAGATGGAATGGACATTGATAAAGTAAGGGAACTTACAAACATTGATAATTTCTTCTTATACAAAATCAGAAACATTGTAAACTTCGAAAATGATGTTACTGCTGATAAATTGAATGATGAATACTATTTAAGAAAAGCAAAACAGATGGGTTGTTCAAATAAAAGATTAGCTGATTTATCAGGCCAAACCGAGGAATATATCAGAAACTTGCTTTTAAGATATAACATTCAACAATCCTATAAAATGGTAGATACTTGTGCTGCAGAATTTGAAGCTAAAACTCCATATTACTACAGCAGTTATGATGCTGGAAATGAATTGGCATCCACTACTAAAAAGAAAGTTGTCATTCTTGGTGCTGGACCTATCAGAATTGGTCAAGGTATTGAATTTGATTACTGTTGTGTACATTCATCTCTTGCTCTTAAAGAAGATGGAATTGAAACTATATTAATCAACAACAACCCTGAAACAGTAAGTACTGACTATGACATTTCTGATAAACTCTTCTTCGAACCTTTAACATTTGAAGATGTGATGGGTGTAATTGATCAGGAAAAACCTGATGGAGTCATTGTTCAATTCGGTGGTCAAACTTCCATTAACTTGGCAGTTCCATTAGCTAATGCAGGTGTTAAAATATTAGGAACTCCATATGAAAGCATTGACAGGGTTGAAGACAGAGAATTGTTCGCTGAACTTTTAGAAAAATTACATATTCATCAAGCACCTTATGGAACAGCTAACTCATTTGAGGAAGCAAAATCCATTGCTGAGGAAATCACATTCCCAGTATTGGTACGTCCATCATATGTAATTGGTGGAAGGGCAATGGAAATTGTTTATGATAATCATGAACTGGAAGAATATATGAAAGAGGCTGTGAAAGTTTCACCAGAACATCCTATTTTGGTAGATAAGTTCCTGGAAGATGCTATTGAATTGGATGTAGATATATTATGTGACGGTGAAGATGTATTCATTGCAGGAATCATGGAACACATTGAAGAAGCTGGTGTTCACTCAGGAGATTCCGCATGTGTAATTCCGCCTCAAACTATTCCTGAACATATATTAGATACTATTCGTGAAAATTCAACCAAATTGGCTTTAGAACTTGACGTTAAAGGTTTAATGAATATTCAATATGCTGTAAAACTTGATGAGGAAATGGTTTACATTATTGAAGCTAACCCTCGTGCAAGTAGAACAGTTCCATTTGTAAGTAAAGCTATTGGAGTCCCTCTTGCTAAAGTAGCTACTTGGATTATGAATGGTGCCAAATTGAAAGACTTTGATTTAACCAAAGAAATTAAGATAGATCATGTGGCTGTAAAAGAGTCAGTATTCCCATTCCTAAAACTTCCTGAATCCGATACTGTATTAGGTCCTGAAATGAAATCCACTGGGGAAAGTATAGGTATCGATGAAAGCTATGGAATGGCATTTTACAAATCTCAACTTTCAGCAGGAATGGTTTTACCTAAAGAAGGTAAAATATTTATAAGTGTTAAAGAAGCAGATAAAAAGAAAATAAGACCTATCGCTGAAAAAGCTACTAATTTAGGATTTGACATTGTTGCCACTGCAGGTACTGGTGACGCAACAGGTCTTAAATCAGTTCAAAAGGTTAAAAAAGTTTCACAAGGATCTCCAAATATTAGAGATGCAATCTTAAACAAAGAGATTGATTTAATTATTAACACTTCTGAAGGTAAACAGTCTGCAAGGGATGGTTATATCATTAGGCGTCTGGCTATTGAATTGGGTATTCCTTATGTTACCACTTTAGCAGGTGCAAGAGCAGCTTTAAATGCTATTCAAGCTGTTCAAAATAATGAAATCAATGTAAAATCTTTAAACAAATATACTGATGGAGATTAATCTCTCTATCTCTTTTTTTAATTATTATATAAATATTCTTTAATGTCTATACCGCAAGATGGACACTCTGTCGCATCAATATCCAATCTGCTTTTACATTTGGGACAGTAGTTTAATTTAACTTTATACTCTCTGGTAGGGTCAATGATGATATTGACTTCAATTCTTTCAGTAACGTTAGTTTTTAAAACATTCAAGTCCCAGTCATTGTCCATCAGAATCTTTTTATAATAAAACGCTTCGGTCATTGTATCGTATTGGCCGATAATCTCTTCGCCTCTTTGAATGTAAAATTTGCGCATTTTATGATTAAAAAGAATTTCACCTTCCCTTTCCTTTTTATTGACATGCATTCCTTTAATTCTTCCTTTTGGTCTTTTTTCAGGAAATGGTGGTAATTCCATATGTTCGTACTTGTTTTCTAAATCACATTCGACAAGCAAATCATAATCGAAATTGCAAAAAAATAGCGCATCTCTTTCATATAATGCATCGGATAACTTTTTAAATTCTCCATAATCTTTATTATTGTGTTTAACACGGTAAACATTTCCTGTTTTCACAATATTTCTGTAAAAATAGCGAATTTCTTGAGAATTAATAAAATCATCCCCTTTTAATAAAAGATGCATTCATCTAATTGTTAAGTTTAATATTGCTTTTTCAATTAAATAAACTTAATGTAGGGTTAAATTTATTAATTAAAAAAATTAGATTTTCCTTTAATGTTTACTATAACTAATGGAATCATTTTAAAAGGCCAAGATTTGACATTAACAAAGGAAAATATTGTCGTTGATGATGGTATTATCATAGATATTGGAAAGGATTCTATGGAAGGCAAAATCATTGATGTAGATGGTGCTGTTGTTTGCCCGTCATTTATCAATGGTCATATGCATATTGGTGATTCGATTATTAAAGATGAAGGATATTCTTTATCATTAAGTGAAATGGTAAAGCCTCCTGATGGTGTAAAGCATAAAGCATTAGCTAATGCTGAAGATGAAGAAATTATATCTGCTATGAAAGACACAATGTGGGAAATGGTTGAAAGTGGAATCACACACTTTATTGATTATCGCGAAGGTGGAATAAAAGGTGTCGAACTTTTAAAAAAGGCGGCACGCGATATTCCAATAAAACCTATAATTTTAGGGCGTGATGACAGTTTTTATGGTGATAGCCCTGATTTAAGGAAAGTCAAAATTGCTGTTCGCAAACTTCTAAAAATTGCTGACGGCATTGCTCCAAGCGGCTTTGGAGAAATTACGGATGAAGTTGCTCAGATAATTGTTGATGAATGCAGAAAAAATAATAAGATTTCTTCAATTCATGTGGCGGAATCCGAATCCAATCAAATAGAATCATTGGAT
The DNA here is from genome assembly GCF_900314695.1 of uncultured Methanobrevibacter sp. Classification (NCBI taxonomy): domain Archaea; kingdom Methanobacteriati; phylum Methanobacteriota; class Methanobacteria; order Methanobacteriales; family Methanobacteriaceae; genus Methanobrevibacter; species uncultured Methanobrevibacter sp. The sequence continues at coordinate 89,047 of NZ_OMWD01000002.1, forward strand.
CAATTCAATAAAACAGAAATAGGAAGGGGTGTTGAATCTGAATTCAGTCAATTGGTTCATTTAACTAATCCAAAAGTTGATGATTTAAATTCAGTTTCAAAATCAAATCAGAATGTTGTTGTCTGTCCAAGAGCTAATGCAACGTTAAATGTGGGAGTCACACCATTAAATCAAATTCTAAATTTGGGTATTAAACCATTAATTGGAACGGACAATGTGATGCTCAACTCTCCAAACATGTTCAGAGAATTGGAATTCACTTTAAAACTTATGTCAGTTTATTATAATGATTATTTAAATCCAAAAGAGTTATTAAAAATGACTACCACTAATGTCTGTGGTAGTGAAATTAATCATGTTGTTGAAAAGTCATTAATTTCAGTTGGTTGTCCTGCTGAATTCATGGTGTCAAATTCTTTTTCTATTAATCCTTACTTAAATATGATAAATCGTTGCGAATCGAAAAATATATTATATATCATTAATAAAAAATTAAACATATAGTATAATGGTATAATTTATATACTATATAGGGAGATGTTAATAATGTATAAAAAAATATTAGTCCCAACTGATGGGTCTGAATTCGCAAAAAAAGCACAAAGACACGCTCTATTTTTAGCTAAGGTTAGTGGAGCTGAAATTGTGGCTGTAAGCGTTACTGAAAATAATTTTGTTAACGGGCTTCCATTAGATGATGAAATATATCAGTTAAATCAAGTCTTAAATGAAAGATCTGAGGAAAACCTTAAGGAATTTGATAAGTTAAATGAGGATGATATTAAAATCACTCATGTCATTAGGGAAGGTTCTCCTGCTAGGGTTATTTTAGAAGTGGCAAATGAGGAACAGGTTGATTTAATTGTTATGGGAAGTTCAGGTAAATCTGGCTTCGATAGATTTATTATGGGTAGTGTGGCAGATAAAGTTGTAAACTCTGCTAAGTGTGCTGTTCTTGTAGTGCATTAGATTCTACCTTTTTTATTTCATATTAATTATATAGGTGTTTTTATGTTAGTCAAAAGAACAATGTCTAAAAATGTTGTAAGTGTTTCTGTACCTGGAAACCGTGAAAAAGTTTTAGACTTAATGAGAAAAGAAAATAAAGCAGTACTTCCAGTAGTAAAAGAAGACACTAATATATTGGTAGGTGTTATTACTCGTTCAGATTTAATTAATAATCCTGATGAAGAACAACTTGCAATGTTAATGAGTAGGGAATTAGTTACCGTAAGTCCTGATGATGATGTAACTGATGCTGCACGTGAAATGATTGAGAATAATGTTAGAAGAGTTCCTGTTGTTAATGATGATGGGGAATTGGTAGGAATTATCACTTCATTTGATTTGGTATCCAAAGCATTAACAAAAGTTGATGTTGATGATGCAGTTGAAAATTATATGATTACTACCGTTCCGACAACTTGGGAAAAAGCTCCATTGAATGTGGCATTTGAAACCATGAATCAATTCGGTTTAAAATCAGTATTGGCATTGGATGATGATGCAAAATTATCAGGTATTTTAACAGAAACTGATTTTATTGCTGAAATAGAAATAATTTCCGAAAGAAGTGAACACAGTTCCACTGTTGGAACTGAAGGTGATAAATGGTCATGGGACAGTACTTCCGTATTGTACATTGAGAAAAATCATTTAAAATTCACTGAAAAAGTTGTTGGCGATGTTGCAGTTGGTAATGTGGAAGTAGCTAACTCAAAAACTAAAGTCACAGACTGTGCTAAAAAAATGAAATCATTAAATATTGAACAAATTCCGGTTATTGGTGTTGAAGGAGATTTAGTTGGACTAGTTAGAGCTAGTGATTTAATTAAAGCATTAGTTGAATAATTGTGATATGATGGTTGTTAGTCCTGTATTGCTAGTAAAAGTTATTGAAAGTGGTGTGAGTGTTCGTGCAAGATATTATGATGATTTTGCAGAACATGAAATAATCCTTAATTCAGTAATTACTTATTGGTGGGCTAATGACTTGCCACCTGCTAAAAAGTTTTTGGAACTTTTTGATTCAGTAATCAAAAGAACCATCAATGAAATCATACCTCATAAAATCTTAAATTTAAAGTATGATGTTAAAGCTAATCAGAATTTGGATGATGCTTCAGAAATCGAAATCAATTTGATTAGTGTTGATGCAGATGGTGTTGGGTTTAAAATTGATGCTGAGACCATTTCACTGAAAGGGCTTAGAAAAGTCGATGATGTTTTTGAACCTAAAGAGTTTACCACAACTTTTGACCAGTGTATTGAAACTCCAGATATTGTTTTAAAAAAATATAAAGAGATGAAAGAATAATCTACTTTCCCTCACAAATTCAACTTTCATTATTTTAATTTCATGGTTAATATAATGATAGTTGTTGTCACTTTTTTTATTTTAATTAATTCAATTTTAATTTAAATTTATTTTAATTTAAAAAATAGAATTTATTTGCTTTGGCATATAATAGATTGGATATGCTTTAACAATAATTTGGCATCCTCTTTTTTGATGTCTTTACTTTCACGAATAAAATTAATTAGGATTTCTTTTTTATTATCATCTAAACTTGATTCATTCAAGACTAAAGAATAATTTCGTTTTGGATAATATGTTTTTTTGGCAATGCTCAACAATTCATCTTTTTCTTCTTCACTTATAATGTTTTCAGATGTTGCATTGTCGAAAACATATCTCATGTTTATTAATGGAACTGAAAGGGCTTCTAAACTTTCACCATCCAACATTACTGCAACTTCATCATCTGAATCAATCGCACCTGTTGCATATTGTTCGTAGCAATATCCAATACCTGTCATTCCTAATGTGTCAAGTTCTGATGCTCTCAATGCACCCATACTTGAAGCTCCAAAGACGTCAATGTCTGAATTAATTGCATTCAGAATCTCTTTATGTCCAACTGCAGAGTTTTGGTGAAAGACTCCATCAATTATTCCAATGATATCGGGATGCTTTTTTAAAGCGAGGTTTAAATCACCTCTTTTAATTGGCCTTTCATAAATCACATCTACGTCGGCACTGCTGTCCAGTATTTCTTTTGCTTCATTGAATGGTAAGGAAAGACCTGTGTAAATTATAACTTTAATCATATAAATCAGACTTTTAAAAATCTATATCCTGCTCGACTTGGGTCAATTGTGTAAAGTTCCATTTCCGGAATAACTACTCTAACAACACTTACATCAAGTTCCGGCCTTGTTAAATTGCTGTATAATATTTTTTGAATATCATTGGATACTAACTCGTCCTTAACGATTTCAATATCTCTTGTTATTGATGATGTGCTTTTATTCTCAATATCTGATAATTTGATTTGTTCTTCTTCGTCTCTAAAATAAAATTTATTAATTCTTTTCATTCGTTCATAACCTGCTTCACGAGCAAAATCAGCTCTGACAGTGTCTTCACGAGCTCCGTTGATTTGTGTTGCTCGACTTTGTGCAACTTCTGTAAGAGCCCTTAAAATTGCAACTTCTGGGTCCAGATGAGTGCCCATTCCTAAAGTCAGAAGTCCAGCATCTTTTGTTATTGTGTCATCTGCAGAAGCAGCTATTGTAGGAATTTTAATGTCTGCAGTAAAGTCCATTAATTTAATTTTAATGCCTTCACTCTCAAATTTTTCAATAATGTCGATAATGATTTCATTTTCAATGCTGCTTATATCGATTTGGGCATAGTTTTTATGGGTCAATTCAAAAATGCTCCATGCATCTCTTTCAATGACTTCAAAGATTCCATGCAGGATTGCTTCTTCCAAGATATTTCCTGAAGCAAGGCCATTGGTATTTGATTTAAATAGGCTTTGTGAGTCATCTTTAGAAATATATGGGTGGTAAATCGCATTTGTCGGAATATAATATTCCCTATTTGAAATAAGGTCTATTGACTTACTCCATTCAAGACTCAAATCACTAATGTCTTTTTTCTCAAATTCCTTTGGTAAATTTAAGCTTTTAGGATCAATGTATTCTCCAAACTCTTCAATTTCAGACAAACTTGCAATAATGGTTTCATCGATGTCTTGTCTTTCGGCAGAATATCTCTCAAAGCCTTCCATCATTGCAGATGCTTTTGCATGATCTTTGGTTATTCCTTTTCCTCCGTATATGCTAACCGCACCATCTTCAGCAGTTGGTCTGATTGCAGTATATATTGGAAGGCCGATTCTGTCTAAATCAGTAATATCTGCAATACGTGTTATTCCAGCTACTTTTAACTTATTTTCATTGATTTCAATTGTTTTGCTTGGAGCAATTACTCTATGTGTTCCTGTAAAATATGTGATTTCTTCGCTCATAATCTAAAATCCTAAATCTGTCCTTACCATGATTTCAAAGCCCATTGTCATAGGTAATGCTGTCATAATACCTGCAATGGCTATTGTTACAATCCAAATTCCAACATTCCATCTTAAAACTTTGGACCCGTCAAGGTTTCCAATAGGCAATAGATTAAACACTGCCAAGAAACTGTTGATTGAATATCCTAAAGCACATATTTGGTATATTAATAATGAAGTCTGTGAAGTAAATGCAGATCGATATACCAAAGTTGCAACAATAAAAAATAATGCTGCCAAGACAATATTCACAACAGGTCCTGCAACGGATATTTTACCATTAATTTCATCTGTCATGTAATTTGCATATGTGTAGACTGCACCTGGGGCGGCAAATACGAATCCAAAAAAGGAAGTTATGAGTGCAAATATCAATCCTTGTGGCCATAATTTGAATTCTGCCCAGTATCCATACTTCATTGATACAAATTTATGTCCGAGCTCGTGTAAAATAAAACCAAGCCCCACACCAACCATAATCATTGGAAGTATGGCCATTAAAGCAGCCATATCTCTTCCGGTATTTGCGATACCGAAACAAAGAGAAATAACGACAAATGCAATAAATAAATCTCTTATTTCACTGCTTGTAAATTTTAACATAGTTTTAAAATATCTAATTTTATATATAAAGTTTTTTCTAATATTAATCATGGACTTACATATAGATAATATTTTAAAAGATTTGGAAAAGGATGATATTCAAGCTTATTTATTGACTCAATTTACTAATGTTGAGTATATTTCAAATTATAAACCAACCAGCTTTGCTTTTTGTATTATTAAAGAAAATCCAATTATTTATGCCTCAAAAATGGATATGGAAATAGCCAACAAAAACTCTAAAATAGAGGTTAGGGAATTTGAATCATTTGATGTGATGCTTGGTGAGCTTAAAAATGATGGAATAAAAAATTTAGCCATTGAGCCAAGTTTACCGTATAGCACTTATGAAAAGTTCAAGGATGATTTCACAATATCTTCCAAAAATTATGTTGGTAAGCAAAGAATGATTAAAACACCTTCAGAAATAAGCAATATCGAAAAAGCGACTGAAATTGCACAAAATGCTTTTGTGAGTTTGGATATTTTGAATCGAAGTGATTGTGAGAACACTGTTGCATTTGATTTGGTAAAAGCGATGATTGAAAATGGTGCTTCCAAGGAATCATTTGACACTATTGTAACTAGCGGGGCTAATTCAAGCCTTCCTCATGCAGTTCCTCAAAATAAACAACTTGGACGGCCAATATTGATTGATTGGGGTGCAATTTATAATGGTTATTGTTCGGACAATACTCGTACGATGGTTTACAGTGAATTTCAACATGAAATTTGGGATATTGTGGCCGAAGCCCATGACAAGGCGATTAAATCCATAAAACCTGGAATTAAATGTTGTGAGGTTGACAAGATTGCCCGTGATATTATTGGGGAATATGGTTATGGTGATAAATTCATTCATTCAACTGGTCATAGTTTAGGTCTTGATATTCATGAAACTCCTGGTTTTTCAATTCGTGATGAAACAATTATTGAGAAGGGAATGGTTATAACTGTAGAACCTGGAATTTATTTGGAAGGGGAATTTGGAGTTAGGCTCGAAGACACAGTTTCAATAGATAAACGGGCGAATGTTATTGGGAATTTACCGTTAATGGTTGATGAATAATATTAAATATTATTAATGACATAACTTTAACTACTATTTGGATTAAATGGGATTTTTATGGATACGGATAAATTGACACGTGCTGTGTGTTCATTTTTTGTACCGGGTCTTGGACAGCTAATGAATGGTGAGATTGGAAAAGGTTTGGCATTATTAATAATATTTATTGTCTTATGGATTGCTCTTTTATCATTGGGCATTATTATTGTTCAAACTATTTTTGGCATAGTTGTTAGGTTGTTTGCAGCTTATGATGCATATAATTATGTTGGATTTTAAACTTCTTGGATTGTAGGCAGGATTATTTCTTGCACAATAAAGTTTAAATTTCTATTCCTTTTTTCCTATTATTTTCTAATTTCATGTTTTTTTTTTGCATGTTATTGAATCATATGATAATGATGGTTGGTACGGGTATTTAATAGTTAAATAAGATTAGAGAGTAGGTGGAATATTGAAATTAAATAATGTTATGCACAATCTGTTAAATGCTTTGATAATTATTGATATTATATTAATTTCAGTGTCACTATTTGTGCCGAATAATATTTTTCCAGTATTGTACTTTGACATTTTTGTTTGCATATTGCTTTTAATTGATTGGGTAAAAGACTTATATAACTCCAATCCAAAATCGGATTTTTTAAAAAAACCTAGTACTTGGGTTTCATTAATAGCATCAATTCCATTTCAGGTTTTGCTGCCTGTCATTATTCCGGGTGTTAATCTTTTAAGGTATTTCAGACTTTTAAAATTACTTAGGGTTCTAATATTATTTGATAAGTTCTTTGATGGTTTCGGAAATTTTATAAAACGGAGTAATTTGCATTTTATATCTGTGGGAGTATTTGTGACTATAATTTCATATACTGCCCTATTTCATACTTTTGGCTCATCATACAACCTTTTTGATTATTTTTATTTGGTTATAGTGACTATTACAACAGTGGGTTATGGAGATATCGTTCCTTTAACAGTTGCAGAGAAAATCATTTCAATCTGTTTAATCATTACTGGAGTGTTTGTATTTTCATTGACTACTGCAGGAATATCTTCATTTTTAACAAATCGATTGATTGAAAAGGACAGTCACGATGTAACTTTGGAAGATATCAAAACTGATTTGAATGATATTCAAAAGGAAAATTCATCATTAAAAGAGGAAGTTCGAGAGTTAAAAGATGAAATTCATGAATTAAAGGATTTGCTCAATAAAAAAGATTAGATATATATTAAAATGATGTCTTAGTTGTGGTTAACATGTTTTGATGTTTTTTTAACCAATACTGGTGCATATGCTAGTAATGCAGATACGATAATGGACAGTAGTGTAGGTCCAAAGAAGATGGAATCATATAATCCTGCCAGTTGATAAACAAGGAATCCTACAAACCATGAAAAAATATTCCATTTCCAATTCATAACTTTATTTTCATCAAAATAGAATGATACCAATAACACTGCTGCCATTGGTGCAAAAACAGATGAGATGAGATAAAGAAAACCAATGTAGTGATTCATTATTCCTGAAATTGCAATCAATATGCTCATGGCACTAACAATAACTCCAACTATTTTTGGGTCTAATTTGTTGTAAATGGATTTTGCGGATTCTCCTGCAGAATTAGTTGCAAGGAAGTTTGTTGTCACGGTTGAAAGTACAAGAATTATGACTCCTGGTGTTCCAAGACCCATGAGAAGTATTGATTGTGCAATGCTGGTCGACCCCATTCCAACAATCCCTATGCCTATAAAGTACATCCATAAGCTTGCAATTGTGTATGCTGTTGCAGATGCTGCTGTAGCTTTCACTGGCTTTTCAACATCTTTTGTGTAGTCGGATATTACTGGCAGCCAAGAAATAGGCATTGCAATTGAAATTTCAAAAATATTCCAGAAGCTTAGTGTATTTGAAACGCCAAAGATAGTATGTGTTCCAGCTGATGTGCCAGTTAAAAGTAATTTGGCAGACATCACAACTAATAATGCAATTAATACTGTCATGACTCCTGTTGTTAGTTTTGATGAACGCTGAAGTCCTATATAAACCCATATGGCAACAAGGACTGCAAGAATTGCGGATGTCATTTCAAATGAAATCGGCAAATTTAAGCTAACCAGGGCAAGTGCACCTTGGGCATTCAAAACGGCTACCCATGCAATTAATTGCATTACATTCAATGTTGCAAAAAATTTGGATCCATATTTGCCAAAAGCGGATTTGGTTGTCTCCATTGCATTAACCCTAAGTTTTGCACCAATAAATCCTATGAAAAAGAGCAATATTCCGCCAAGAATGTGTCCAAGAACTAATGGAATCCACAAGGAATCAAAAGATGATGCTGTTGCAATCTGTATGCCTGCTTCTATTTCAGAAACAGATATTGCAACTCCAAACCATATCAATGCATTTGTAAAAATTCCTGTGCGATTTTCCATATTATAACTTCCTATAATGATATTATCAAACTTACTATATATAACTTATGTTATATTTCAATAATTTTGGCTTATTTGTTTATGTATACAAAAATTTACTCATGCTTATTTGAATCTTATTCATATTTTTGATATTTTTTGGGTCTTGTTGAAATCCTTTTTTAAATTTTTGTTGAAAGATCAATATTATAAACTAATGTTTTGAGTCTTGTTTCTTTATTTTGTAAACGTGTGCTTTTA